>NZ_LGDO01000112.1:0-13088 GCF_001279805.1 Streptomyces sp. XY431 | reverse complement strand
GAGATGTGTATAAGAGACAGGGGTGGGCGCGGGTGTAGCCCTTCCACTCGTTGAAGCCGAAGTCGGCGTAGAGGGGGTTGGCCGGGTCCTGGGTGGCGCCGGGGGCGTGGTGGGCGAGCGGGAAGTCCAGCGGCTCGATGTGGGCGTCCAGGCGCGGGTTGTAGAAGAACGGGACGGAGTAGCGCTCGCGGGCGCCGGGCGGGCTGACCACGCGGTGGCTGGTGGCCTTCAGGTAGCCGTCGGTGGCGACCTCCAGCAGTTCGCCGAGGTTGACCACGAAGGCGCCCGGCATCGGCGGGACGTCCAGGAAGGAGCCGTCGGCGCGCTGCACCTGGAGGCCGCCCACGGTGTCCTGGAGGAGCAGGGTGATGAACCCGTAGTCCTTGTGGGCGCCGACGCCCTGGCCGGCGCCGTCCGGGGCGGTGCCCGGGTAGCGGACCAGCTTGAGCCGCAGGTGCGGGTGGCCGGCGAAGGCGTAGTCGTAGAACTCCGGGCGGGCGCCGATCGCGGTGAGGAGTTCGTGCAGCAGCGTGCGGGCGACGGCGCCGAGCCGGTCGATCCAGGTCAGGGCGGCGTCGCGCAGTGCCGGCAGGGCCGCCGGCCACTGGTTGGGGCCCTCCAGCCACCAGTAGGCGGGTTCGCCCGGGCCGGGGACGTGCGGGGGCAGTTCGGCGCCGATGTCGAGCTGGTCGCGCCAGTCCTGGCTGCCGCCGGTGCGCTCGTCGCCGGTGCGGGTGTAGCCGCGGTAGTGCGGCGAGTTGAGGTTGGCGACGGCGAGGCGGTCGGCCTCGGGGAGGGTGAAGAAGGCCCGCATGGCGTCGGTGAGGGCGTCCGTCTCGGCCGGGGTGACCCCGTGGCCGACGAGCTGGAAGAAGCCGACACCGGTGGCGGCGGCCCGGAGCGCGTCGTGCAGCCGGGTGCGGTCCGCCGGGCTGCCGTGGGCGAGCGAGAGGTCGATCACCGGGAGGGCGTCCTCGGTGGTCGGGAGGGTGGCCGAGGTGGTGGTGGGGTGCTGCTGCGACATGGATGACATCCGCTGGGTCTCGTCCCGGCCGGCTCCGGTGGTGACCGGGAATGCCGGGGACGCGCCTGGTGCGGCGGCTGTGCCCGGGGCCGGGGAGGGGGGACGCGGCCGGTGGGGGCCGCGCTGAGGGTGGGGTGCGAGGTTCAGCTGGAGCGTCGACAGGACATGCTGGTCACGCGGAGCAGGTCCACGTGGCGACGGCGAACGAGTATGAGCACGTCACCAGCCTAGATCAACCGTTCGGGTGGTGGCGTCGGGGGCTGGGGTCTATGGCATGGGCATGCCGAGATAGTGCTCCCGCCGCGCCGTCCCGGCAAGGGGTGGGGTGCCGTGATTCCTGGCCGCCCGCTCGGGAGGGCGGGTGCGCCCCGTTCGGGGCTTGACCTCAAGCGAGCTTCAGGTTCCATGATTGTCCGCATGAACAACGCACTCATGAACGCCGGTTCCGTCGAGGCCGAGATCGCCGCCATCCAGCAGGTTGTCGCCACCGTCGAGCACGCGCAGGTCAATGAACTCCCGGAGGTGTTCATCGACCTCTTCCGGGAGGACGCGATCTGGACCACCGGGCACGGCAAGGTCCTCCTCGGCCGGGACGCGATCGCCGAGTTCACTCGCGAGGTGCTCCCCGGGGCCTTCGCCGGAACCGGCCGGACCGCCAGCTACGAGGTAGCGCACGTGTTCTTCGTCCGCCCCGACGTCGCCGCCGTCAAGGTCCGCCAGCGGTACCTCGACGCCGCCGGTGAGCAGGTCGGCGACGAGGGCAGCCCGCTGTACGTGATGGCCAAGGAGGACGGCCGCTGGCTGCTGACGGCCAATCAGAACACCCTGGTGGCCTCGGAGCAGTAAGGACTACCGGTGCCGGAGGTAGGCGGCCGCGGTCGCCCGGAGCCGGTCGTGCAGGCCGTCGTACGCCCGGGTGCGGCCCAGCAGTGACTTGGGCAGCTTGGCGGCCATGGTGTAGTTGGTGTCGCACACATTGGCCGCCGGCGCCAGGCCGGCCTGGCTGACCAGCTGGTAGGCGTCCAGGGTGTCCAGGCCGAGCAACTCCCCGGTCCAGCCGACGAGATCGTGCTGGCTGATCCGGAAGGCGTCCTCCAGCGGCCGGGCCGAACCGGTGGAGATCAGGTAGCGGTCGTCCTCCAGCCGGGGCCAGGCGGGCCCGCCGCCCTTGACGAGGTCGACCACGACCGTGGTGCGCATCGCCGTCTCGACCGCCGTGCCGCACACCTCGCCCTCGCCCTGGCGGGCGTGGCCGTCGCCGACGGCGAGCAGGCCGCCGGGCACGTTGACCCGGAAGTAGGCGGTGGCACCGGCCCGCATCTCGGGGGTGTCGAGGTTGCCGCCGTGCGCGCCGGGCGTGATCGACATCAGGGTCTCGCCGCCGGCCGGGGCGACGCCGACCGTGCCGTGCATCGGGTCGAGCGGCAGGTCGGCGGTGAAGTCGCCGACCCGGGCCTGGAACCGGCAGATCCCGGCCGCCCGGTCCAGCTCGTACACCCAGACCCGTTCCTCCAGCGGGGCGTGCAGCATCGCGGTGCTGTGGGTCGCGGTGAGCGCGCCGAAGTGCGGGAAGGTGCTGGAGATTCCCCAGTCCCGGGCCGGGGCGATCTCCACGAAGTGCACCGCGAGGGTGTCGCCGGGCTCGGCGCCGGCCACCGCGATCGGCCCGGTGACCGGGTTGAGGTAGGGGAACTCGCAGACCTCGCTCGGCAGGTCGCCGGTGCCGCGGACCCGGCCGCCGAAGCAGTCCTCGGTGGTCAACTCGACGATCGTGCCGGGTCGGACGGTCAACAGCGGGGCGCTTCCGCCGAAGGTGTAGGCGTACTCGTCGGGGGTCGGGGAGAGCGTGACGACGTCGGGCAGGCTCACTGGTTCTCCTTGCTGAACGGCGAGTTGTGGGAGGGGGAGGGGGCGTCGGGGGAGGCGGCGACCGCCGTCAGGTTCGGCCGGCGGCCGGAGAGCATCAGTCCGGCCAGGACCAGCCCGCCGATCGCCAGCCAGACGAAGCCGAGCCGCTGGGCGGCGATGTCCGCGTTCACGACCACGTACGCCAGGACGGCGAATCCGGCGGCCGGGGCGAGGAGATGGCGCCACCAGTCCCGGCTGCGCCGCCGCACCAGGTAGTGCACCACCACGGACACGTGCAGGACCAGGAAGGTGGTCAGCGCGCCGAAGTTCACCAGCGTGGACAGCAGGGTGATGCCGTCCTCGCGCGAGGCCGTCCAGAGGCCGAGGACGAGCGAGACGCCCGCCGTCAGCAGGGTGGCGTTCACCGGGACGCGGCGGCCCGGGTGGACCTTGGCGAGGAAGGCGGGCAGCTGCCGGTCCCGGGCCATCGCGTACAGCAGCCGGGAGGTGGCGGCCTGGGCGACCAGGGAGTTGGCGAAGCCCCAGGCGACGGCGGTGGCGGCGGCCGTCACGGTGGCGAGCCAGCCGCCGGCGGCGACCCGGGCGGCGTCGTAGAAGGCGGTGCCGTCCGGATCGCCCTCGGCGATCAGCGCGTTCGGGTCCGGGACGAGCAGGGAGGCGATCCAGGTCTGGGCGACGAACAGTGAACCGGCGAGCAGCAGGGCGGCGATCATCGACCGGCCGATGGCCCGGGTGGAGTCCCGGTTCTCCTCGGAGAGGGTGGAGATCCCGTCGAAGCCGAGGAAGCTCAGCACCGCCACCGAGACCGCGCCGAACACCAGACTCCAGGAGAACGTCTGGGAGTTGTAGACGGGCGTGAGGTCGAAGCCGCGGCCCTTGCCGGCGGCCAGCGCCGCCAGGCCGAAGCCGACGAAGACCAGCAGCACCAGCAACTCGCCCACCAGCATGACCTTGTTGACCTTCGAGGTCATCTCGACGCCCAGGTAGTTGACGGCGGTGTTGAGCAGCACGAAGCCGACCAGCCACAGCCAGACCGGGACGGCCGGCACCAGGGAGTTCATCGCCACACCGGCGATCAGGTACAGCAGGCCGGGGACGAGGACGTAGTCCAGCAGGATCATCCAGCCGGCGAGGAAGCCGACCGGCGCCGCGATGCCGCGCCCGGCGTAGGTGTACACCGAGCCGGCCATCGGGAAGGCCCGCGACATCTGGGCGTAGGAGAGGGCGGTGAACATCATCGCCACCATCCCGAGCCCGTACGCCAGGGCGACCATGCCGCCCGAGCCCTGGAAGACGCTGCCGAAGATGCCGAAGGGGGCGATCGGCACCATGAAGACCAGGCCGTAGACCAGCAGGTCGGTGAAGCGCAGGGAGCGGCGCAGCTCCTGCCGGTAGCCGTAGCCCTCGATGCCGACGGGCGCGGAGGGGTCGCCGGGCGCGGAGGGGCTGACGGGGCCGGAGGGCGGGGCGGGTGCTTCGGACATGGGGGGCTCGCTTCCGTGACGACCCGGGGTGGTGGTGGGAGAGACTAGAGCCAGTTATTTCCAAATGGAAGGGTTTTGGCGGGAGGTTGCCCGGCACTCCGCCGTTCACGGCAGGACCGTGAACCCCAGGCCCTCCGCCCGCGCCAGGTGCACCCCTTCCCGGGCCGGTCCCAGCGGGGCCCGCGCCCACGCCCGCCGCACCGCCGGGCCCTCCCCGCACAGCAGGCGCGCTGCCGCCCGCGCGAGCCCCCCGTCCGCGACCAGCTCCCCGCGCGCAGCCAGTGCCGCCACCAGGTGCAGCCCGTCGTAGAGGCCCACCGCGTACGCGTCCAGCACCGGCGCGTACGGGCCGAACACCGCCCGGTGCCGCTCGGCCAGCCGCATCCGCCGCTCCTCGCCGAGGCTCGCGAACGACGGCATCGCGGCGTACAGGGTGCCGGTGGTGTCACCGCCGTACGCGAGCAGGCTGTTCTCCTCCAGGGCGCCGGACAGCCGCACCAGCCGCCGGTCCAGGCCGGTGCGGCGCAGCGCCCGGTTGAACCGCACCAGGTCGGCGCCGATCAGGCTCAGCAGCAGCGCGTCCGCCCGCAGCGTCCGCAGCGCGTCCAGCAGCGGCTCCAGCCCGCGTTCGGCGGTTCCGAACGGCAGGTGCCGGTCCAGCACCACCCGCGCCCCGGCCCGGGCCACCGCCGACCCGGCCGCCCGGTGCACGGCGCGGGGCCAGATGTAGTCGTTGCCGACCAGCGCCCACCGGCGCAGCCGGTGCTGCCCGGTGAGCCGTTCGACCACCCCGGCCAGTTGGCGGGCCGGCTCCGCCCCGGTGCAGACGACGCCCGGCAGCCGCGTCCCGCCCTCGTGCGGCGGGGTGAACACGTACGCCGCCCGACCGGTGGTCACCGCTTCCACGGCCCGGTGCACATCGCTGGAGTGGCAGCCCGCCACCGTGTCCACCGCCCCGGCGTCCAGCAGCAGCGCCACCTCCCGGGCCACCGCGTCCGGTCGGCCGCCGCCGTCCACCAGCACCAGTTCCAGCGGCCGGCCGCGCACCCCGCCGCCGGCGTTCACCTCGTGCGCGGCCAGCAGCGCGCCGTCCAGCGCCGAGGGCCCGGTCAGGCCGAGCGGGCCGGACTGCGGCACGACCAGGCCCACCCTCAGCGCCGGTGCCTCGCGGGGGAGGTGCAGCGCGTCGAGTGGCTCCAGCAGCTTCACGTCGGCGCCCATGGCTTGCGAGTATCGTCATGGCAGCCGGTCCGGCCAAGCGGGCCCGGGAAGGCCGGGCGGGCCGACCGTACCGGCCACGGCCGGAACGACAGCTGGAACGACGGCCGGAACGACAGCAAGAGCGGCGGGGAGAGCGAGACGGCCATGACACCACCAGCCACCCCCGGCACCTCGACCCCGGGCACCGTCCCGACCGGGGGCACCGCCGCCGACGAGCCGCTGCTGATCGAGCTCCTCACCCTCGCCCAGCGCCGACTGGCCCGCGACCTGGCCGCCCGCCTGGAGGCCGAGGGCTGCACGCTGGACCAGTGGCGGGTCATGCGCTGCCTCACCGACGACGCCGGCCGCTCGATGGGTGACCTCGCCCAGGCGCTGCTCATCCCGCAGGCCAGCCTCAGCCGCCTCGTCGACGCCCTCACCGAGGCCGGCCTCGCCTACCGCCGCCAGGACGAGCAGGACCGCCGCCGGATCACCGCCCACCTCTCCCGGCGCGGCCTGATCCGCCTCGAACGCCTCGACGCCCTCGCCGCCGCCCACGACGCCGCCGTCCGCACCGCCTGCGGCTCCACCGACCCGGGCCCCCTGCTGCGCCACCTCACCGAAGCCTGACCGGCCGGGGTCTGACCGGCCGGGGCCCGGCGTGGCGGGCGGGTCAGGGTGTGTCGCCCGGCCGGGGGCCCTTTCCGTCCGCTGCTGCGTGCGGGAAGGGGCAGCCGGCCGAGCGGGGTGTGTCGTCGAAGGTGCCCAGTTCGCTGATCCGGTAGCCGTACGGGTAGCCGGGGTAGCTGCGGACCTGCCAGCCGTCGCGGGCCAGGTGCGGTCGGCGGCGGGGCGGGAGCAGGCGGACGAAGCGGCCCCGCAGTCGCATCCCCGCCCGCACGGCGCGCCGCAGCGGCGCCGAGGGGGCCGGGTAGCCGAAGGCCTCGCGCAGCGGGTCGTCGAGCAGGCAGAGCGAGGAGAGCCGCATCGAGGACCGCAGCGGCGCCGGGTACCAGGAGGCCATCAGGCCGAGCGTCGAGTCGGAGACCGCCCGGCCGCCCTCGTCGAAGGCGAAGTGCTCGCGCTCGTAGTCGTCGAGCAGTTGCTCGAACTCCTCGTAGGTCTCCGGGAGGTCGACCAGGCCCATGTGCCGGCCCAGCTCGCGGTAGTAGTTGACGCTCGCCCGGATCTCGTGTGGGGAGAGCCGCCGCCAGCCGTAGTCGTCCATCCAGCGCTTGGGTGTCACCACGAACGTGGACAGCACGTAGCGGTAGTCGGCGTCGGATATGTCGTACCGGCGGTGCATCCCGTTCATCCGGCGGATCGCCTCGCGGCCCTGCGAGGAGTCGAAGCCGTGCTCGACCACCGCCTCCAGGATCAGCACCGTGTCGTCGTAGCGCTTCTGCGTGCGCCGGGTGAACTCGCCGGTCCCGGCCAGCAGTCGGCCGATGCTGGGCACCGCGTAGGTGCGGTAGAGCGCGAAGCTGAGCGACTGGGTGTAGTCCCACGGGAACTCGTACCAGCTGCTGATCCGGTAGATCTCGGTGAACTCGGTCTCCGGGTCCATGTGCTGAATCTTCTTCAGCCAGTCGTATCGCTGCACGGGCCCCGACCCTAGAGTCCTGGTCAGGGCCGGGTCAACGGCACCCCCGCCGGGCCCGCCGGGGTGGTCGGGGGCCCGCGAAAGAATCTTCCCGGAATTCCGGCCGGCGATGTCGAGACCGTGCGGTCGGCTCCGACCCCTCGGTGCAGGCCCACCACGAACGAGGAGCGCGACCATGAAGTACATGCTGCTGATGCAGTTCAGCAAGAACGACGTCGACTTCCCGAAGGTCGAGGACTGGCCGCTGGAGGACGTCCGGGTCCACGTCCAGTACATGCGGGACCTGAACGCCGAGCTGGCCGGCACCGGCGAACTCGTCGACGCCCAGGGCCTGGACATGCCGGAGACCGCCCGGATCGTCCGCGCGCAGGGCGGCGGCGTGCCGGTGGTCACCGACGGGCCGTTCGCGGAGAGCAAGGAGTGGGTGGCCGGCTGGTGGATCGTGGACTGCGGCACCCAGCAGCGGGCGATCGAGGTCGCGGCCAAGGTCTCGGCCGCCCCCGGGCCGGAGGGGAAGCCGCTCGGCATGCCGGTCGAGGTGCGCCGGATCATGTCGGAGTCGCCCGTCGAGGTGTGAGCACCGACGCGTGAACGCGGTCCGGCCGGGCCCACCACCCCCGTGGGCGGGCCCGGCCGGACCGCGTGGTGCCGGGCGTCAGAGGCGCCCGGCCGCCGCTGCCCCGGCCGCTGCTGCCCCGGCCGCTGCTGCGCTGTCCACCGCTGCCCCGTCCGCCGCTGCGTGCTCCGCCGCCGTCCGGGCGGCCTGCTCGACCCGGGCCCGGTGGGCGGCCCACCACGCCTCGTCCCCCGGGGCCGTGTTCTCGCCGTCCCGGCGCTGCCCGGTCGTGCCGTCGACGAGCTCCCGCACGATGTCGGCGTGTCCGGCGTGCCGCTGGGTCTCGGCGGTCATGTGGACGAGGCTGTGGTGCAGCGTCACCGCACTGCGGTCGCCCCACGGCACCCGGCCGACGGCGTCCAGCGGCAGCGCGGCGATGGTCTCGTCCGCGTGCGCGCAGGCCGCGCGGTACTGGCCGACGATCAACTCCCGGCTCTCCTCGGGGGTCGCCCAGAAGTCCGCGTTCGGTTCGGCGTCCCCGGTGATCCACGGCCGGGGTGCCTCGAAGGGCCGCCCGAAGGTCTCCCCGAAGTAGAGGGCCTCCGCCGCCGTCGCGTGTTTGACCAGCCCCAGCAGATTGGTTCCGGTCGGTGTCAGCGGGCGGCGGACGTCGTACTCGGACAGCCCCTCCAGCTTCCACAGCAGGGCGTCCCTGGCGTCCTGCAGATAGGTCCGCAGGTCCTTCTTGAACGCCGCCGGTCCGGAGGAGGTCCCGGGAGGGTCGGTCCTGGTCTCGGTCTCGGTCTTGGCCTCGGTCTCGGTCTCGGTCATGGCGGCCAGTCTTCCGCCGCGGCCCGGTCCGTTCACCGGATTTTCCGGCGGCGGGACCGGGCCGCCCTCACTGCGCCCCGACGGGCAGCAGGCCGCGCTCTCCGAAGACCTTCTTGGCGACGAACGTGGCGTTCAGGGCCTTCGGGAAGCCGCAGTAGGCGGCGGAGTGCAGCAGCACCTCGGTGATCTCGGCGGGCGTGAGGCCGACATTGAGGGCGGCATTGAGGTGGACCTCCAGCTGCGGTTCGCAGCCGCCGAGCGCGGTGAGCATGCCCAGGGTCACCAGCTGCCGGTCGCGGGGCTTCAGCCCGGGGCGGCTGTAGATCTCGCCGAAGCCCCAGGCGACGATCTGGTGCGCGAGTTCGGGGTGCACGTCGGCGAGTGCGTCGACCACCCGCTGCCCGGCCTCGCCGTCGACGGCGGTGAGGACGGCGAGTCCCCGGTCGAACCGCTCCTGCCTGGTGCCGACGGTCTCGGTGCTGCTGCTCTCGGTGCTGTTGCTGTCGCTGCTGTCGGTGCTCATGGGGGGCTCCGTTCCCTGGTCGTCCTCGGTGTGCGGTGCTGCCGACCGTACGACTTGGAGTGCACTCAAGGTCAACCATCCACGCCGCCGCCGCAGGCCGGCGGGTTCCGCCGATCTGAGCAGGGCGAATGCCGATGGTTATCATGCGGACGGGGGAGTCGTTCCGGTGTGGGGGGAGTCGGTAGGTGGGCCAGGACGGGTGGTCCGGCGGGCTGAGGTTCGAGGTGCTCGGACCGGTGCGCGCTCTGCGGGACGGGGAAGAGCTGCCGCTCGGTTCGCCGCAGCAGCAGGGGCTGCTGCTGTCCCTGCTGTTCCGGTCGGGTCGGCAGGTGTCGGGCGGCCAGCTGATCGACGACCTGTGGGGCGACGAGCCGCCGGCCAGCGCCCACGGCGTCATCCGGACGTATGTGCACCGGCTGCGCCGGATCCTCGGGCCGGACGTGCTGACCTCGCTCGGCGGCGGCTACCTGCTCGTGGCCGACCACGACGGCCTCGACACCGCCCGGTGCGAGACCCTGGCGGCCCGGGCGCGGATGCTGCGCGCCGACGGGCGGCCCGCCGAGGCCGCCACCGCCCTGCGGGCGGCGCTGGCGCTCTGGCGGGGCGAACCGATGTCGGGGGTGCCCGGGCCCTATGTGCAGCGTCGGCGCCGGGAGTGGGAGGAACGGCGGCTCGCCGTCCTGGAGGCACGCCTGGAGGCCGAGGCGGAGGGCGGGGCCGCGCGCGGTGGCGAGGGCGGCCGGTGGACCGGGTCGGTCGCCGAACTGACGGCCCTGGTCGAGGAGCACCCGCTGCGCGAGCGCCTCTCCGAACTGCTGATGCTCGCGCTGTACCGCTCCGGACGGCAGGCGGACGCGCTGGAGGCGTACCGCACGGCGGACCGCCGGCTGCGCACCGAGCTGGGCGTCGAGCCCGGCCCGGGCCTGCGCGAGCTGCACGGGCGGATCCTCGCGGCGGACCGGACGCTCACGGCGCCCGCCGTCCGGGAGGTCGCGGCCCGGAAGGTCGCCGCCCGGGAGGTCGCGCCGACGCTCCCGGGGGAGGCCGCCGGGGCGGACCCGGCCACTCTGCTCGTTCCCGACCAACTCCCGGCGGCTGTGGCCGACTTCACCGGGCGAGCGGCGGAGGCCGAAGCGCTGCGGGCCGCCCTGCGGGAGCCGGGCTGCGTACCCGTGGCGGCGGTCGCGGGCATGGGCGGGGTCGGCAAGACCGCGCTCGCCGTGCAGGTCGCGCACGACCTCGCCGGGGAGTTCCCGGACGGCCGGCTCCATCTCGACCTGCACGGCACCGACGGCCGCCCGACCCGGCCCGAGGAGGCGTTGGCGGTCTTCCTGCGCTCCTTCGGCGTGGTCGGCGGGGCGATCCCGACCGGCCTGGCCGAACGTGCCGCCCGCTACCGCTCGTTGCTGTCCGGGCGGCGGGTCCTGGTGCTGCTCGACAACGCGCGCGACGCGGAACAGGTCAGGCCGCTGCTGCCGGGCAGTCCGGGCTGCGCCGTCCTGGTCACCGGCCGGACCCGGATCGGGGCGCTGCCCAACGCCCGCTTCACCGAGCTGGCGGTGCTGTCCGCCGACGAGGCCGTCACCCTGCTGACCCGGATGGTGGGCGGCGAGCGGGTCGCGGCCGAGCCCGAGGCGGCCTGCGAACTCGTGCGGCTCTGCGGGCAGTTGCCGCTGGCGGTGCGGATCCTCGCAGCCCGCCTGGCCTGCCGTCCGGGCTGGAGCATCGCCCGGCTGGTGGAGCAACTCGGCGGTGACCGCTACCGCCTGGACGCGCTGCGGGCCGGGGACCTCGCCGTGGAGTCCTCGTTCCGGTTCGGCTTCGACCAGCTGGATGCCGAACAGGCGCGCGCGTTCCGGTTGTTGGCGGTGCCGGAGGTGCCGGACCTGTCGCCCGGGGAGGTGGCCGCGGTGCTGGACCGGCCGGCGGCCGTCGCCGAGGAGCTCGCCGAGTCCCTGGTGGACTGTTCGATGCTGGAGGTCGCGGCGAACCCGGACCGCTACCGCTACCACGACCTGCTGCGGGCGTTCGCCCAGCGGCTCGGCTGCGGGGACGGCGCCGGGGCGCAGGAGCAGGCAGAGGCGGAGCGGGTGGGTGTGCTGACCCGGCTGGTGGACCACCACCACGCGAGAGTGACGGCCGGCCCCGGTGCCCCGGCGGCCCACGGCGGGGGCCACCCGGTCGCCGGCAGGGGCCACGCGGCCGCCGGCGGAGACTACGTGGCCGTCGGCGCGCTGGTGGGCCAGTGCGCGAAGCTCCCGCGCCCGGCCGCCGGGGTGGTGGCGCCGGCGCTCGACCGCCTCGCCGAACTCCTCCTGGGCGTCTGTCTGTCGGCGGATTCCGGCCGCGCCACCCGGCCGCTCGGACACGCCGCCAACGCCCTCCTGCGCTCGGCCCTGGAGCAGGGCGACCGCACCGCCGAGGCCCGGGCCAGGCTGGTGCTCGGCCGGTTGCTGACCGAGGTCGGCTCCGCGTCCTCGGCGCTCTCCGAACTGCTCCGGGCCCGCGACCTGTGCACCGCGCACGGACTGCCGGAGCCGCTGCTCGCCCTCGCGCACGGCTCGCTCGCGGCCTGCTTCGTCCACCTCGGCCGCGCGGAGGAGGCGGTGGCCGGCTTCTCGGCGGCGGTCGCCGTCCGGGAGCGGTCCGGGGACCGGCGGGCGCTGGCCGCCGAACTGCTGGACCTGGCCGGGGCGTTCGCCGGGCAGGGGCGCTACGACGCGGCGGGCCGGGTGATCGACCAATCGTTGCTGGTGAGTCATGAACTGGCCGACCACGCCTTGGAGGCCCGGGCCCGGGAGGCGCTCGGATCGATCGCCCACGACCTCGGCCGGCACGACGGGGCGGTCTCCCACCGGCGGGCCGCGCTCGCCCTGACCGACCCGGCCGACCACCGGCGCACCGGCCGGATCCTGTTGCGGCTGGTCGAGTCGCTGCGCGCGGCCGGGCGCGGCCCGGAGGCGGTCGAGGCGGCGGAACGCGCGGTCGAGGCGCTGACCCTCGACGGCGACCACCGGGGCCGCGGCCTGGCCCTGGCCGCACTCGGCGACGCGCTGGCCGACGGTCCGGCGGCGGCTGGTGGCCCGGCGGCGGCCGGTGGTCCGGGGGCCAACGGCTCCCCGGCTGCGGTCGAGGGTTCGGAGGCCGGCGCGTCGCCGGAGGCCGACGGTCCGGCGGCGGCCGACGTCAGGGCGCGGGCCCGGGCCTGCTGGGCCGAGGCGCACGACATCCTGGCCCCGATCGGCTCGCCCGAGGCCGAACGCCTGGTGCCCCTGCTCGGCCAGGGCCACCCGGTCGGGCTGCCCCGGCGGCCCTGGCCCTCCTGGCTCCCGGCCTGAGCCCTCGGGCCAGGAGCCAGGAGGGCCAGGGAGCCAGGGAGGTCAGGAGGGCCAGGGCCGCCGAGGGTTGTCAGGCTGCGGTGACCGTCCAGATCTGGTCGGCGGAGGCCTCACAGGAACGGAGCGTGGCAGGCGCGTTCGGACCGGCGGCGGACAGACAGCGCAGCGCGTCCCCCCGGACGCCCAGCAGATAGCCGCCGGACACCGGGATGAACGTCCAGGCCTGGTTCGTCCGGTTGGGAACCGGCTGCGACAGCCTGGTCCGGGAACCGCTCTCCTCCAGGTCCAGGACCTTGGTGTACTGGCTGGCGCCGTTGAACAGGGAGTACCCGCCCCCGGCCCGCGTGGTCAACTGCCACACGCCGCCGGGGCCGCCGTCGTCCGGGGCCACCACCACCGGGTTGCCGTCCCGGTCGAGGGACCCCTGGTCGTAGAGCGCGGCCCCGGCGTTGGACACCCGGGCGCGCGCGGGCAGCGGGCCGGACGGCTGGGTCGGCGGCTTGATCGGCGGCTCGGTCGGGGGGGTCCCGGGCGGCGGGGGGGGGGGCGGGTGCCGGGGCGGGTGCCGGAGCCGTCGGGGGCGCCGGGGGCCCGGCGACCGGGTCGGCGGGCGGTCCCGCGGCCCGGGACACCGCGCCGAACGCCTCCGGCGCGGTGTCC
>NZ_LGDO01000111.1:0-13626 GCF_001279805.1 Streptomyces sp. XY431 | reverse complement strand
CCTCCGGGCTGTCGACCTCCTCACACCCGACGCCCAATCCCCCACCGCGCTCCCCCCGCCCCCTATGGTGATCTTCCTCGGCACGGACACGGACCGGACGATGGGGTGGAGCAGATGGGCATGTCCCTCACGGCACATCAGCTGATCGGACTGCTGGTCGACCCCGGCTCCTTCGTGAGCTGGGACGATCCGGTGACCACCGAACCGCGCGACGCCGAGTACCGGGCGAGTCTGACCCGCGCCCGGGAGCGGACCGGCATCGACGAAGCGGTGGTCACCGGCATCGGCCGGATCGGCGGGGGACAAGCAGCCCTGATCGCCTCCGAGTTCGGCTTCCTCGGCGGGTCGATCGGCGTGGCCACGGCCGAACGGATCACCCGGGCCGTCGAACAGGCCACCGCCGCCCGGCTCCCGCTGATCGCCCTCCCGGTCTCCGGCGGCACGCGGATGCAGGAGGGGTCGGCGGCGTTCCTGTGCATGCTGCGGATCACCGCCGCCGTCCAGGCCCACCGGGCGGCCGGACTGCCCTACCTCACCTATCTGCGCAACCCCACCATGGGCGGGGTGTTCGCCTCCTGGGGCACCCTCGGGCACCTGGTGTTCGCCGAGCCGGAAGCACGCCTGGGCTTCCTCGGCCCACGCGTGTACGAGGAACTGCGGGGCGTCCAGCTGCCGCCGGACGTGCAGCGCGCCGAGACGCTCGCCGAACGCGGCCTGGTGGACGCGGTGGTCGCGCCCGAGGAACTGCGCGAGGTGCTGCGCCGCTCGCTGTCCGTCCTCACCCGCCGCGCCCTGCCCTCTCCTTCCCCTTCCTCCGCTCCCCCGGCCCCCGCTCCCCGTTCCCCCGTCGAACAGCCCGACGCCTGGGAGGCCGTCCTCCGCACCCGCCACCCCGACCGCCCCGGCACCCGTGAGCTGCTGCGCCGCACCACCGAGGAACTCGTCCTCCTCGACTCCCCGGGCGGCCGTGACGGAGCCCTGGTCCGGGCCCTCGCCGTCCTCGACGGCCAACCCGCCGTGGTCGTCGGCCAGCAGCGCCGGGCCGGTGCCCAGGAACGCCCCTTCACCGCCGCCGACCTGCGCTCCGTCCGCCGCACCGCCCGGTTCGCCGAACAGCTCGGCCTCCCCCTCGTCACCGTCGTCGACACGGCGGGCGCCGAGCTCTCCGCCCAGGCGGAGCTGGACGGCGTCGCCGTGGAGATCGCCCACTGCCTCACCACCCTCCTCTCCCTGCGCACCCCCGTCCTCGCCGTCCTCCTCGGCCAGGGCTCCGGCGGCGGCGCACTGGCCCTCCTCCCCGCCGACCGCGTCCTCGCCGCCGGCAACGCCTGGCTCGCCCCGCTCCCCCCGGAGGGCGCCTCCGCGATCGTCCACCGCGACGGCTCCCACGCCCCCGAGCTCGCCCGCGCCCAGGGCATCGGCGCCCACGACCTCGCCGCCGTCGGCCTGGTCGACACCGTGGTCCCCGAGCTTCCCGACGCCGCCGACGAGCCGGCCGCGTTCTGCGCCCGCCTCGGCCACGCCATCGCCACCGCCCTCGCCACCCTCACGGCCACCCCCGCTTCCGACCGCCTCACCGCCCGCACCACCCGCCACCGCCGCCTGGGCGACCTCGTCACCTGAGGTCGGCGGCCGGGGTTCGGGGCAGCCGGGCTTCACGGATACCGGGCTTCACGGATGTCTGGCTTCACGGATACCGGGCTTCACGGATACCGGGCTTCGACCCGTGGCCCTGTGGTGCCGGTCTCAGATCAACGGCGACGTGGCGTGCCGACGGCACGGCCCTGGGTGACGGGGGCGGCGTTCAAACGGTGAGTGCGCTCACAGGGAATCCGTCGGCACGACGGCCGGTAGTGCTCACGGCCGGTGCGGTGCGGGTACCGGATCGGCGCAGGTCAGAAGCGGCCGCGGACGGCCTTCGAATCGACGGCACACGAGATCGCTACGACGGGGCGTCGTAGCAGGGGGTCTTGGCGGGGGCCGATCCGGTCTGCCAACAATGGCTCTCGTCGCCAGCCGTACCCGGTACCTGTCCCACCGGAGTGCGGCTCTTCACGAATTTCTGCCGGTGCGCGCCCCGCGACCGTTACGGCCCCTGTCCGGCCACGGTCCGGGCGGGGCGAGCACCGGCCCAACCTGATTGAGGTCTTGTTCTTCATGCCCACTTTCAAGCTTCGTATGCGCACCTCGGCCGCTCTTCTCGCCGGTGCCGCCGGTCTGACCGCCATCGGCGCCGGTGTCATGCCCGCCACCGCCTCCGCCGCGACCGCCTCCCCGCAGGCCATCGCCGCGCAGATCGTGCCGGCGAACCAGCTCTCCTCGTTCAGCCAGATCATCTCCCACGAGTCCAGCTGGAACGTGACCGCGACCAACCCGAGCTCGGGTGCGTACGGCCTGGCGCAGGCGCTGCCGGGTTCCAAGATGGCCACCCACGGCTCCGACTGGAAGACCAACGCCACCACCCAGATCCGCTGGGCGCTGGACTACATGAACAGCCGCTACGGCAGCCCGAACGCCGCCTGGACCTTCTGGCAGAACCACCACTGGTACTAAGCCGACCCGAGGAACCCTCCACGGCGACGGTATCCGGACCAACTGTCCCCCCTCACCCCGGGGTCGGACAGGGACCACCGGGGTGACCGAGGCCCGGCCGCGCGCAATCCGCGCGGCCGGGCCTTCGGCCGTTGCCGTCACCGCCGTTCCCGCCGGACGTGTGCCCGCCGGTCGCGTGTCCGCCCGCCGTGTCGTGCCCAGCAGATATATTCGGGCCGAGACGAAGTCCCGCCGCCGTTCGGGCCGTGCCCGGCCCCGCCCCGCCCCGTTCGAGGAGCACCCGGTGCCCAAGCCCCCGCGCCCGGCGACCGCCACCACCCGGACCGTGGCGCAGGTCAACCAGACCGTGCTGCTGGAGGTGCTGCGTCGCAACGGGTCGCTCTCCCGGCAGCGGCTGGCGGCCGAGAGCGGACTGTCGACCGCGACCGTGCACCGTCTGGTCGAGGCGCTGCGCGCGGCCGGGCTGGTGCTCGTGGAGCCCGAGCGCGCGCCGTCCAGCGGCGGTCGGCCGCCGCAGCTGATCCGCTACAACGCCGGGGCGCAGACCGTACTGGCCGTGGCACTGCGACCGCGCCGCGTCGTCGGCGTGGTCACGGACCTGCACGGCACGGTGCTGCACGAGGCCGAGCGGCAGTGGGCGCCGGCGCTGGGCCCCGACCGCACCCGCGAACCGTCCGCCGAGGAACTCACCGGACCGCTGCTGGCCCTCGTGGACGGCCTGCACGGCTGGGCCGCACGCCATGCGGGCGCGCCCCGCGCCCTGGTGGTCGGGGTGCCCGGGGCGGTCCGGGACCGCGGCACCGGGCTGGTGGAGTTCGCGCCGGTACTGGACTGGCCCGGGCTGCGGCTGCGCGCCCCGCTCCAGGAGCGGCTGGGCGTGCCGGTGGCGGTCGAGAGCAATGTCGACCTGGTCGCGCTGGCCGTCCAGCACAGCGAGGCGGGCGCGGGCGTGAGCGACCTCGTCGCCGTGACGGTCGGGATCGAGGTCGGCGCCGGGATGGTGCTCGGCGGCCGGCTGCACCGGGGGCGGCTGGGCTCGGCCGGCGCCCTCGACCACCTGATGACCGACCGCCGGGCCCTGGAACGTCCGGCGGGGCGCACCGGCGACACCCAGGCGCGGATCGGTGACCGGGCCGTCGACCTGCGGATCACCGAGGCCGGACTGGCCGTGGCCGGGACCTCGGCCGAGCGGGTCGCCGAGCTGTTCCGGCTGGCCCGGGCGGGCGTGCCCGCGGCGGTGCGCCTGGTGGACGAGTTCACCGACGACCTGGCCCTGCTGGTGGCGCGGACCATCAGCGTCCTCGGCCCCGAACTCGTGGCCCTGGGCGGACGGCTGATCCGGGAGAGCGGTGGCGGGATGCTGCCCGCGATCGAGTCCCGCCTCCAGGGCCGGGTGCCGGTGCTGCCGCAGCTGATGACGATCCCGGCCACCGCCACCGAACTGGTCGGCGCCACCGCGGCCGCCGTCCGGCTCGCCGACGGGGCCACGTTCATCACGCGCTGAACCGGGGCGGTACCCCCGGTCCCCGGCCGTTCCCTCCGAGTATTTCTTGGTGTGATAGGAAACGCCGGTGGCCGTTCGCCCAGGTGGACCGTGATGGACCGTGATGGACCGTGATGGACCGCGGTTGTGACCCCCGGGCGATCGCGCGCACCGGCCGGGCCGGACGGGCCCGCCGCCATCACCGTACGAACGGCTCGGAACGGACGGCCCGACGTGACCGCACAACGCCCCAATGTCCTGGTGGTCCTGACCGGCCAGCAGACGGCCGACGCGATGGGCACCGCCGGGAACCCCTACCTCGCCACCCCGCACATGGACTCGCTGGCCGCCACGGGAACCCGCTACCGCCGGGCGTACTGCGGCCAGCCGCTCTGCGCGCCGTCCCGGACCGGCCTGCTCACCGGGCGGCTGCCGAGCGCCACCGGGGCCACCGGGGCCACTGCGGACGGGGCGCCGCTGGGCCGGGTGTTCGCCGAGGCCGGCTACGACTGCGTGTACACCGGCTCGTGGCAACTGCCCGAGCACGAGGCGCCCGACCGCCACGGCTTCCGCCGCCTCCACCCGACCGGCACGGACGGTAGGGACCGTACGGACGGTTCCGTCGGTACGGTCGGTACGGACGCCGGGTTCACCCGTACCGTCACCGGCTTCCTCACCCGACCGCGCTCGCGACCGTTCCTGCTGCTGCTCCCGCTCCCCGAGCCTCACGGCATCTCCGCCTGGGCCCGCGGCCAGGACCCGTCGACCGGCCCGCTCCCCCCGCCGCCGCCCGCCGCGCAGTGCCCGCCGCTGCCCGCCAACCACCCGCGCGCGCCGTACGAGGCCGGACTCCCCCGGCTCGCACAACGGGCCCGACCGCACGCCCACCCCATCGCCGAGTGGCGCGAGGACGACTGGCGGCGCTACCGGCACGCGTACTACGCCCTGGTCGAGCGGGCGGACCAGCAGCTCGGCACCGTACTGGCCGCCGTGCGGGAGCAGCGGCGGTGGAGCGGCCGGGAGACCGTCGTGGTGCTCACCTCCGAGCACGGCGACGGCGCGGGCGCCCACGGCTGGAACGAGAAGTGGGCGCTGTTCGAGGAGGTGGTGCGGGTGCCGTTCCTGATCGGCGGACCCGGTGTCGCCGCAGGCGAGGTGAGCGACCGGCTGGTCTCGGTCGGCGAGGACCTCCTGCCCACGCTCTGCGACCTCACCGGCGTCCCGCTGCCGCCCGACCTCGTGGGCCCGACCGGCCCCGAAGGCCCGACCGACCAGGTGGGGCCTGCCGGTCCGGCGCCTTCGCTTTCGCCTTCGCCTTCGCCTTCGACCGGACCTCGGCTACGGCCCGGCCTGCCCGGGCGCAGCGTGCTCGCACCGGAGCCGCGGGAGACCGTGGTGGTGGAGACCCATTGGGAGCTGCCGGGGTTCGAGGACGCCCTCGGCCGGATGGTCCGGGACGAGCGGCACAAGTACGTCTGCTACGCCTGGGGCGACAACCGCGAGCAGCTCTTCGACCTCGTCGAGGATCCCGGTGAGATGGTCAACCTCGCGGCGGACGCCCGGAACGCGGCCCTGCTCGACCGCTTCCGCGCGCTGCTCGCCGAGCACTGCGTGGGGACGGGGGACCCGTTCGGACGCTTCGTCCCCGCGCACGACGACGCCCACGCGCCGAACGGAGGCTGACCCCGGCGCAGGCCGAACCATGTGCAGACCGGCGTCAGTCGGACTCCGCTGCCAGGCCCAACAGTTCACGGGTGCGGCGGTACTTGGCGGCCAGCCGCGCGGCGGTCGCCGGGTCGAGGCTCGCCAGCCGGGCCGGGTCGGAGTTGTGCGCGAGGTCGGCCCGCTTGACGACGAGGGCGCCCGGCGTGGCGAGGATGCGTGCGGTGTACTCCTCCAGCGGCTCACCGGGGCGCTTGGTGAGCGCGTCCACGATGGCCTTGGTGACCTCGCTCAGCGCGGCGTCGGCCAGCCACTCACGGGTCAGCGCGTCGTCCTCGACGGCGTCGTGCAGCCAGCCGGCCGCGATCTGCTCGGCGCTGCCGCCCCGGGCCGCCACCCCGTGGGCGACCGCCGCCAGGTGTTCGGCGTACGGGTGGCCGTTCTTGTCGGTCTGCCCCGCGTGCGCGTTCCGCGCGATCTGCTCGACCTCGGCCAGGCTCAGGTAGTCCACGCCACCCATCGTAGGCACCCGGCCCGCCCGGCCGCGCGGGGGCCTGCCCACCGACGGTCTCCGGGCGACTGATTGACTTCCGAGGTCCCCCGCCCCCGGGCGGCACGGTGCACGGCCGTCCGCCCCGACCAGCATGCCGACGACCGCCCTGACGACCACTCCGACCACCGCACCGACGACCGCGCCGAGGAAGCCATGCCCAGCCTGCACCCGCTGCTGTCCGGTTTCGCCCCGATCTGGGCCCTGACCGGCGTCGGTTACGTCCTCGGCCGCAGCGGACTGCTCGGCGACCAGGCCGAGCAGGTGCTGAACCGGTTCGTCTTCCACGCGGCCATGCCCGCAGCGTTGTTCCTGATGATCGCCCGTACGCCGCTGGACCGGTTCGCCAACCCCTCCATGCTGGCGTTCACCGCGAGCACCGTAGTGGCGGGCGGGCTCGGACTGTTCGCCTCGTACCGGCTGTTCGGCCGAGCGCTGCCGGAGCGGACCCTCGGCGGGATGGCCGCCGGGTACGTCAACTCGGCCAACCTCGGCATCCCGGTGGCCGTGCAGGTACTCGGCGACGCCTCCTTCGTCGGCCCGGTGGTGCTGTTCCAAATCCTGGTGGTCACCCCGGCGGTGCTGACCGTGCTGGACTCCGGCCGGGCGGGACTGCGGGCGGCGCTCACCCTGCCGCTGCGGAATCCGATCCTGCTGGCGGTGGGCTTCGGTGCCCTGCTCTCGGCGACCGGCTGGCGGCCGCCGGCCGAGCTGAATCGTTCCTGCGAACTGCTGGGCGGCGCCGCGGTACCGACCGCCCTGGTGGCGCTCGGCCTGTCGATCTGCCACCCGCCCGCGGTCACCGGCGCCTCCCGCTACCTGGAGGTCGGGACGGCGGTGGCGATCAAGAACCTCGTCCAGCCGCTGACCGCCTGGGCGGTCGGCACCCTGGTACTCGACCTGCCGCCCCACCAACTGCTCACCGTGGTGCTGTTCTCGGCCCTGCCCACGGCCCAGAACGTGTTCACCTACGCCCGCGAGTACAACCACGGCGCCGTCTTCGCGCGGGACTCCGTGCTCGCCTCGACGCTCGTCTCGATGGCCACCCTGTCCCTGGTCGCCTGGGCGCTCGGCCCGGCGTAGACGCTCTCCCTACTCCGCCCGGGCGGCGGCCACCACCCCGGTCATCGCCACCAGGAACCGTCGTGCCACGGCGAGTTCCGCTTCCCCGAATGCGCCCATCGCGGCCATCAGATCGGCGATCAGACCGCCGAAGAAGGCCTCGCCCAGCTCGACCGCACGCTCCTCCACCAGCAACCGGACCTTGCGGCGGTCCTCCTCGTCACGCTCGCGCCGGATCAGCCCCAACCGCTCCAACCGATCGACCAGCCCCGTCGTCCCGGCCGAGTTCAGCCCCAACGCCGCACCGAGCCGCCCCGGAGTCACCACAGCCCCGGCCCGCCCGGCGTCCAACAGATGGATGAGCCCCCGCAGATCCGTCGGATGCAGGCCGTTCCGCGCAGCGAACTCGGCACCGAACAGGTCGAGTTCGGACGTCAGCCCGCGCAGCAGTCGGATCAGCTGCGTCGGCGTCTGCGACGGCTCCACCTCATCGCCCCTTCCCCGGAGTCCCTGAACACGCCCAGAACCCCACCCCTACCCCCACTCACCCCGGCCAATGCCCTCCACCGCCCCGCCGCTCGGCACGGCCGGTCCGGCGTTCGGTGTCCATCGGATTCCCGCTCGGCACCGCACCCGCGCCACGGATCCGAGCCGACCGCCGACCGGTCGGCGGCATCGAGCCGCAACGCCGCGAGGGAGCGTCGAGGGCGGCCCCCGAGGAGGGCAGGCCATCGCCCGGCGTGGCCCGCTGCCCCGCGCCCCGTGCCCCGCGTTGTCCCGGCCTCGGCATCCGTCGGGGCGCTCGCCGGGCGGGGGCGGCTGTGGCCGCCGCCGCTGAAGGCAGCGAGCATGGTCGGCGGAAGCCGTCGAGGTCGACACGGAGGTGGCGATGAGGGTCGTGTTCGTGCACGGGGCGTGCGTGCGGGACGGGTCGTGGTGGTGGCGCCGAACCGCGGGACTGCTGCGGGAACGCGGGGTGCCGAGCGTGGCCCCGGAGCTGCCGAGCTGCGGCGAGGCGGGACTGCCCGCCGGTGCCGGCGGGCCGGGGCTGCCTGAGGATGTGGCGGCGGTACGGCGGGTGCTGCGGGCCGACGACGAGCCGACCGTCGTGGTCGCGCACAGCTACGGCGGAATCGTCACCGCGGAGGCCACCGCGGGGATCGGATCCGTGCGCCATCTGCTGCTGGTCTCCAGCTACCTGCCCGAGGTCGGGCAGAGCCTGTCGGACTTCGGGGAGAACGGCCCCGCCCCCTTCCTGGACGTCGACCCCGGCACCGGCACCTTCGGCGTTCGGCCCGAGCTGCTTGTGCACACCTTCCTTCAGGACTGCGACCCCGAGGACCAGATGCGGGCGGGACACCACCTCGCCCGGCAGAGCGTGCACGTGATCGCGCAGCCGGTCGGCGCGGCCGCCTGGCAGCAGGTGCCCTCGACCTACCTCGTCTGCGCCCAGGACCGCGGTACCCCGCCTCGGCTGCAGCGCGACTTCGCCCGCCGGGCCGGCAGCGTCGTCGAACTCGACGCCGGCCACCACCCGTTCCTGTCGCGACCTGCGGCGGTCCGGGACCTGCTGCTGAGCCTGTGACAGCAGCCCCGGCCCGGCCGTTCACCCGGCCGGGTCAGTGGTCCCTGCTCAGTAGATCAGGTACCCGGGCCGGTGCCCTTCGTCGTCGATCTCTCCGGTCGCCTGAGCCCGCAGCTTGCGCGAGAGTGCTTCCAGAGCCCGGGACGCCGCGACCTCTTCGCCGATCCTGGCGAGCGGGCGGTCCTCCGCGCTCTTGGTCGCCTCCCCGTGCGCCGTGAGGCCCGGCGCCCGGGCGCCCGTCAGCCTCGCCTGGCATCCGGTGTGAACGCCGTCCTCCTCGAAGCTCAGCTCCACATCCCACTGGTTGTGCATGCCACACCTCCTGGCGCCGGCGCACGTCGCGCCCGCTCGCGCCGGTCCGGGCAGTGCTCCCGTGCCGGCCGCTCACACCAGCGTGCGCCCGTCGGCACGGCAGCGGCAAGCGGGCCCCCGGGGCGGCGGCGCCCGGCGCCACGCCCGGACCGTTCCGGGGGTCGGCGCCCCACCCCGGCGGTAGGCTGGCCACAGCGCGCCAGTACCGCGAAAACCCTGCTCCGGAACACCGAAACCCGCCTGGGCGCACCCCGCCCAGGCCCCGGAGCCCGGCGGTGCGGCGCGGTCGGCAACCATCGGGCGGTCCCTCCGTGGCGGTCTTCCTCCTGGCATTGAGTGCCGCCTGCTTCCTGGGCCTCGGATTCGTCCTCCAGCAGCACGCGGCACAGCGGGCCCCGCGTGCCGACCTGCTGCACTGGCGTCTGCTGCTGGACCTGCTACGGATGCCGGAATGGCTGCTCGGCACCGGATTCATGGTCATCGGGTTGATCCTCTCCGCGCTCGCCCTCAACCAGGGCGAGGTCTCACTGGTCGAACCCCTCCTCGCGACAAACCTCATCTTCGCGATGGCGCTCGCCAGAGTGCTGACCCGCCAGACGCTCGGACGCTCCGGCTGGGCGGGGGTGGTGCTGCTGGCGCTGGGCGTGACGGTGTTCATCGTGGCCGGCCGCCCCACCGGCGGAGGCCCGCCGGCGAGCGAACTGCGGCACTGGCTGGTGATCGGGACGGTCGTCGGGCTGACCCTGCTGCTGGTCTCGTTCGCCCGCCGGCTGCCGCTGTTCGAGGAGGCGACCCTGCTCGCCCTGGCCGCGGGCCTGCTCTACGGGCTCCAGGACGCGCTCACCCGCACCACCACCCAGCGGCTCGATCACCAGGGGCTGGACGCCGTCCTGCGCAGTTGGCAACCGTATGCCGTCGTCGCGGCCGGTGTGGTCGGCCTGCTGCTGGTCCAGAGCGCGTTCGAGGCCGCGCCGCTGCGGATGTCCCTCCCCGCGCTGACCGCCGCACAGCCGATCTCCGGCATCGCCTGCGCCGTCGGCTTCCTCGGCGACCGCCTCCGGGTCACCCCGGGCGCACTGGCCTGGGAGGTGATCGGTCTGATCGCCATCGTGGTCGGCGTGGTGGTGATCGGCCGCCACCCCGCTCTCCCGGGCACCACCGGCACCGGCGGTACCACCGGCGACGGCGACGGCTCGGAGTCGCCCGGCCCGACCGACCGCCCACCCGAAGCCTCCAGCGAAGACGCCCCCGGCAACACGACCGACACCGGCTGATCGCCCGCTCCCAGGACCGTTGACCGACCGACCCATCGCCGACCACCGGAGACCCCATGTGCTGGAGTGCCCAGGCGGACCTCGTCGTCGGCGGCGCCGTGACGGCCGTCGGCGTGCTCTGCCTCGTGCGCGCCCACCGCGCCGGCCGACCCGAACGCCTGCCGCTCGCCGCCCTCCCGCTCGTCCTCGGGGTGCACCAGCTGATCGAGGCCGCAGTCTGGTCAGGCACCGACGGCGACCTGCCACCCGCACCGGCAGCCTGGGCCCGCACGGCCTGGGCGGTGATCGCCCTGCCCCTGCTCCCGATCCTGGTTCCGATCGGCGTCCGCTGCGCCGCCCGGGTCGACCGTCCTCGTCAGCGACTGCTGACCGGGTTCGTGATTCTCGGCCTCCTTGTCGCCGTGCCCCTGGCCCACACCGTCGCCACCCATCCTGTCGGCGCCACCGCCCATGCCCACACGCTCGACTACCGCCTCGGCGCCCCGTACCCCGCTCTCCTTCTCACCGGCTATCTCCTCGCCACCGTGGGCTCGCTCCTCCTCAGCGGCGACCGCCTCCTCCGCCGTCTGGGCCTGCTGACCGGAATCGGCGCCCTGGCCTGTGCCCTTCTCTGGCAACTCGCTTTCGTCTCCACCTGGTGCGCCCTCGCCGCCCTCACCTCCGTCCTTCTCCTCCGCTGGACGACCTCGCCACTTCCCGCCCCTCGCCCCCGGAGCTCGTAGCCCCTGCGCCCGCGTGCCCGCGTCCGGCGGGCGTCCGGTTGCCGTGCGGGGGATATCCGGCGGGAAGGTAGCTGCCGCCGGCCAGCCCTGCGGTGGTCAGCCGGCTACCGGGGCCGTCGGGCCCGGGACCTTCTGATCCGGGATGCTGCTCGCGTCCGGGGCCGCCGCCTGGGCACGGCCACGCTTGCGGTCCATCTCCCGCCACTCGGGCCGCAGGCCGGACAGGGCGGTGGTAGCGATGTACAGACCGCCGCACGCGAGCAGCACCGGTATGAGCCCGGCCATGGACACGGCCGCACCCGCGAGCAGGCCGCCCAGCGGGATCCCCGCCCAGGCCAGCGAGTCGCCCAGCGCATTGACCCGGCCCAGCAGATGGCGGGGCACCCGCTCGAACTGGACGGCACCGAGGATCGGATTGAGGAAGCCACCGCCGAAGCCGCTGGCCACGAAGACCGCGACCACCAGTCCCATCGGCACGTCCATGGCGAGGACGAGGAAGCGTGGGGCACCGACGAGCAGGAAGCCGACGAAGAACACCGTCCGGCGCGGCAGGCGGTGGGCGACCGCCGCCGCGATCAGGCTGCCGGCCACCGCCGCGATCCCCCAGGCACTCCCGGTCAGACCGATCGCGGCCGGGCCGCCGCCCGTTTCCCGGGCCCAGACGGGCACCAGCACGGTGAGGAACGCCGCGTCCAGGAGGTTGGTCACCGCGACCGTCACAATGACGGTCAGCAGCAGCGGCTCGCCCCGCAGGAAGGCGAATCCCTCCCGGAACATCCGCCAGTAGCCGACCGGCCGGTCCCCGTCGACGGCTGCGACCCCGGCTGCGGCCCCGCCTCCCGTCGGCGCGGTCGTCGGCCCGGATGCCTCCGGCACAGCGGCGGAGCGTCCCATCCCGCGGGGAAGCGCGACGGCGATCACCAGCGAACCGAGTGCGAACGCGACCGCGTTGACCGTCAGACCGGCCATCGGGCCGAGCAGGGCGATCAGCCCGCCCCCGACCGCCGGACCGATCGTGGTGGCCAGCCGCTCCGTCACCCCGGACAGTCCGGTGGCCCGTTCCATGGGAATCCGGCCCCGGTCGGCCGCCTCGGCGACCATGACCTCCTTGGCCAGGTCTCCCGGGCCGCGGGCGGCGCCGATCATGGCAACCATGACCAGCAGGAGCCAGAACGGCAGCAGGCCGAACGCGTGCAGCAGGGGGACCAGGCCCGCCGCGACGGCGCTCACCGCGTCCGTCGTCCAGGAGACGACCCGCGGACCGAGCCGGTCGACCACCGGGCCGGTGAAGGCCTTGACGAGCACATAGGGCGCCAGCTCGACGAACGCGACCACTCCCGTCATCGTGGCGCTGCCGGTCGTGGCCAGCACGAACCACGGCAGGGCGATCGCCGAGACCCGGGTGCCGGTGAGCGAGACGGCCATCGCCGTCAGTACCCCGACCAGCGGCCGGAGGCTGCGCGACCCGGGCGCCGGAACCCGGGCCGGAATCGTGGCATCCGCGCTCATGACCGATCCTCCGAGGCGTCGTCGTCGAAGGCCTGCGGCTCGGGAAGCACCTGGACGATCACGGCTACCCGGTCCGTCCCCTCGGGGACGGGACCCCCCGGGGCGATGCGGCGGTAGCGGGCGACCACCTCCGACATTTCTCCGGCCAGGGCCCGGGCCTCCTCCGGGGTCAGCTGGAGCACCATGTCGCTGAAGTCCATCGCCTGCCGCCACTCCGGCGTCATCGTCTCGTAGGCGTTGAGCGCCGTCTGCGCCACGAGGGTGTGGGCCGCGACGATCGACCGCAGATAGCCGAGCGCCGCCTCCGGATCCTCCTCCGCCAGGCCGCTGTCCGTCCACCAGGTCACCTGGTGGACCGCCTTCCACCAGCGGTCCCGGGCATTGCCGCGCTCGGTGTCCTCGGCGACGAAGCCGGACGCCGCGAGCTGGCGGAGGTGGTAGCTGGTCGCTCCCGAGTTCAGCCCCAACTGCTCGGCCAGCTTGGTGGCGGTGGACGGGCCGTTCTTCCGGAGCAGCCCGATCAGCTGCACCCGCACTGGGTGGGCCAGGGCCCGCAGGCCCTTGGCATCGATCACGACATCGGTCTGCGGGTCCGGACTGTGCGGCCACCGGCGGTCATCGGTCATGGCAACACTGTAGAACCGCAAAGGGTTCTTCGCAAAGGCTTTTTGCGAAGAACCCTTTGCGGTTTCGAACAGGGGCCGCGCAACGCCGCTGGACCAACCGCCACCGACCCGAGAACGGGCCCGGCCTCAGTCCCGCGCGACGGCCAGCACCAGGACCACGGTGAGCCCGCCGCCGGCCGTCTGCTCCACCCTCAGCCGACCCCCGGCCGCGCGCACCAGTGCCGATATCGACGGCCCGACCGGCTCCGGACCACCCGTCCCCCGCCGGGAGGCGGTCGCGTCCCCCGC
>NZ_LGDO01000110.1:0-18976 GCF_001279805.1 Streptomyces sp. XY431 | reverse complement strand
GGGCTCGGCGGGCCTTCGGTCGGGTCGGCGGCCCCGGGCGCGACGGTCGTCACCGTGGCGGCGGGGGCGGCGGCGTTCGGTGCGGCGTGGGGCGCGGCGCCGTTCCCGGCGGGCAGCAGGGCGGAGCAGAGGGCGACGGCGCCGACCAGTGCGGCCGCGGCGGCCGTGGTGGTCCAGACCCTGGCCTGCGGCAGGAGCCCGCGCGGCGGGTTCGGGGGGTGGCGCAGGAAGCTGTCGGAGAAGCGTGCGGGCTCGGGGTGCCGGCCCGGTGCCGGTGTGCCGCCGTCCCGGTGCGGCCGGGGCGACGGGACGGGCGGGGACACCCGGTCGGGTACGGCGGCTGACGGCGGGTCGGACGGTCCGGACACGTGTGCCTCCAGGGCGAGGGCGGGCGCTCGGGATGTTCCTCCGGTCGTCCGGCCGCGGCATGAACCCGGGGTGTCGTGCGCGTGGCGGCCGCCCGACATCCATGGCGTGTCCATCTCACGACAGGCCGCAGTGGCCCGGAGTTCACCGGAGCATCGGCCGCCCGTTCCCCCGCGGCGCTACGGTGACGGCCGTCCGGGGGTGGACCCGTGATCCGCCCGAGGACGCGGCACCGCCCGGACCGGTCTCGCGAGGAGAGCAAGGCGGCATCATGGCGCACACAGCCGACCAGGCCCGGTCGGGGCCGACCACCGCACCGTGGGCGGAACTCCTGGTGGCCGAACGCGAAGTCCTGCACCGCTTCATCAGCGGGCTCAGCGGCAACGATCCGCACCGGGCGGAGGACATCGTCCAGGAGGCGATGTTACGGGCCTGGCAGGCCGCCGAGGCGCTGGACTGGGACGGCCGGCCGATCCGGCTGTGGCTGTTCACGGTCGCCCGCCGCCTGCTGATCGACGAGTGGCGCAAGAATCGCGCGGTGCCGGTCGGCATCACGTTCGAGGGCTTCCCGGCCCCGCTGGCGGCGGACGCCGCCGACCCGTCCGACCGGATCCTCGACCGGCTGGTGCTGGTCGATGCGCTCCGCTCGCTCGACCGCATCCACCAGGAGGCCGTGGTGCACGTCCATCTCCTCGGGCGCCCCGGCGCGGAGGTCGCCCGCGCCCTCGGGATACCCGGCGGGACCCTCAAGTCGCGTACCCACCACGGTGTCCGGTCGCTGCGCCGGCACCTCTCCGACCGGGGCGTGGTCGCCTCGTGACCGGTGCTGTCGTCCGTTCCGTGACCGAAGCCGCCGCCGGTGTCGTCGTCCTTCCCGTGGGCGAAGCCTCCGCCGCTGCCCCGGGTGGCCTCCCCGTCGCGGGGGCCGCCGTCGCGTCGTTCCCGCCGTCCGGTCTCCTGCCAGCGATGCCCGGTACCACCACGCTGATCGGCATCGGCGGGGTG
This sequence comes from Streptomyces sp. XY431, assembly GCF_001279805.1. Lineage (NCBI taxonomy): Bacteria > Bacillati > Actinomycetota > Actinomycetes > Kitasatosporales > Streptomycetaceae > Streptomyces > Streptomyces sp. XY431. Next base: position 17,605 of record NZ_LGDO01000110.1, on the reverse strand, counting down.
CTGGTGCTGCTCGCCGTCCTCGCCCACCTCACCGCCCGTCGCGCGGGTGGCTGGCGGTTGTTCCGGCGTCGCTTGCGCCGCGAACTCGCGGTTACTGCACGTGCGTTCGCCGCCCCGTTCGCGGCGCGGCATCGGTACGCACGCCAACTGCGCACCGTCCGGAGGCTGCTGGCCGACCGCGCGGGCTGGGCGGACGCCGAGCGGGCCGTCCTCGGCGCCGGACGGGTGGCGGGGGTGCGTCCGTACGCCGTACTGCTCGGCGCGCACACGGTCGGTGTACTGGTGTCCTGCGGCCCGGGCCGGCCGCCGGTCCCGCCCGAGCCGTGGGTGGTGGACGCGGCGGACCCGCGGCTCTGGTGGAGCGCCCGGGACGAGCTGCGGTCGACGGCCGCGGACGGCGGCCCGGCGCCGTTGCTGGCGCTGGTCGGCACCGACGGGCCCGCCGCGGTGCTGCTCGACCTCGCGACCGGACCTGCCGTGACCGAGTTCGGCGGCGACCGGGTGCTCGCCCACGCCGTACTCCAGGCGGTGGCGGCGCAGTTGGACGCCCGGCTGCCGGTGGGCGCCGTGGTGGTTGCCGACGGCGTCCACGCGCGCCACGCGGGCCCGGCACCGGTCGAGGCGCTCGCCGCGGCCGACCGGGTCGCGGCGGACGGGGAGCCGGCCTTCGCCGTCTGTCCCGTCGCCCCCGCGGGGTTCCGCCCCGCGACGGGTGCCCGGTTGCTGGTGCTCGGCGGTGCGCGGGGCTCGGCCCGGCTGGTGACGGTCGACCGGGACGGCCTCCGGTTGCGCGGGACTGCGCTGCGGGTCGAGGCGGTCGCGCTGGCCCGGGCCACGGCCCGGATCCTTCGGGCCCTGCCGCCCTACCCGGCCTTCGCACCGGCCGAGTTGGACGAATCCGACCTGGTGGAGCCGGGCGGTGTGGTGCCGGAGTCGGGGGAGCTGCCGGAGTCGGGGGAGTCGTCGGAGTCGGAGGAGTCGGCGGACCTGGGGGAGCCCGAGGAGTCGACGGCAGGGTCCGTGTCGGTCACGGGGGTGACGACGGATCCGGATTCGTCGGAGGACTCGTCCGACCCGTCGGAGGAATCCGGTCCGGACGGCGAACTGCCGGGCGCCGGACGGTCGGTGGCGCTCGCGCCGCAGCCGTTCCGGGTCGGGCCGGTGTATCCGGAACCGAACGAGGGGAGCGGATCCGGTTCGGAACCGTCGTCGTTCCGGGTCGGCCCGGTGGTGCCGGACCCGACGGTCCTGCGGCTGCTGCTGCACGGACCGGAGCCGGAGGAGGAGCCGGTCGAGCCGGACGAGCCCGGGGCGGCGGAGTGGCCGGCGCCCGGCGTCGCGTCCGCGTCCGGCGTTCCGAAGCCCCTCCCGGACGCGGAGTCCGCATCCTGGCCCCCGCCGGAAGCGGAGTCCTGGCCCCCGCCGAAGCCGAACCCGGAACCGGAACCCGAGCCCGGGCCCGAGCCGGATGTCGAGGACGACTTCGCCGAGCCCGAGCCCGGGCCAGGACCGGCCGGGTACACGGCCGGTGTCTCCGCGCGTCCCTCCGAGACCACCCTCCTGTCCGCGACCCGGCCCGTCGGCTGACCGTGCGGCCGGGCCGGGTCCCGGCATCCCGGCCGACGACCTGCCCGCCCCAGCCCAGCCTGCCCGACCCCCTGGAGACCACCCGGTGAAGCTGACCGTCACCGTCGCCGACGGCACCGACCGCCGCGACCACGTCCTCGACCTGCCTCCCGGTGCGACCGTCGGCGAGCTGGCGGCGGCGCTGGACCGGCGGGACCCCGACCCCGCGGGGGCCGTCGGGACCGCCGGGCCCGGGCAGGACCCCGGTCCCCCCGGCGACGACGTGGAAGCCTTCCTGGCCGGAACGGGAGCCGTCGCCCCGCGCGGACTTCACCTCGGGGCGCGGCGGTTGGACCCGGGGACGGCGGTCGCCGGGACGGGTGTGCGGGAGGGTGCCGTGCTCGGTCTCGGCGCTCCCGCCGAGGAGCCCGACCGGGTCCGGAGCAGCGCGCCGGACCGGCGCCCGGGCGACCCCGTCCAACTGGAGCTGCACCTCGTCTCCGGTCCGGGGGCGGGGCGGATCTGGCGGCTCGGGCCCGGCAGCCACGAGATCGGCAGCGACCCGTCCTGCACGGTCCGCCTCCGCGGCTCCGGCGCTCCCGCGGGCGGCCTCTGGCTGACCGTCGGCCCGGACGGCTCGGCGGGCTGGCACCGCGCACCCGTCGGCCCCGGTCGGTCGAAGGACCCCGATGGCTCCCCGGGCAGCGACAGTGACAGCGACAGCTACGGCTATGGCGGCGACGACGACGGCGACGACGGAGCGGGCTCCGTCCCGGGTGCCCCCGAGGGCGGCACCCCGCCCCCGGACGACGGCGACGAGGCGATCGCGCTCCGCACGCCGAGCCCGCCCGCCACGGAGCGCAACGTTCACACGGAGCGCAACGTCCACACGGACCGCACCGACCGCACCCACCGAGCCGACCGCACCGATCGCACCCACCGCGCCGACCGCGCCGACGGCGGCACCGCCTGGCCGGTCGGCGCCGACCTCACCGTCGGCGCCGCCCTGCTGCGCCTGGTCGAGCCGGTCGAGCCGGACGCCGCCGTGGTGCCGTCCGCCGACGGCATCGGCGTCGACTACAACCGCCCGCCGCGGATCGTCCCGCACCTGGACGCCGAGCGGATGCGGCTGCCCCTGCCGCCGACCGCTCCCTCCCGGCGGCCCTTCCCGCTGCTGCTGATGCTGGCCCCGGTCGTGCTGGGCATGGTCATGGTGGCGGTCTTCCAGTCGTACTTCTACCTGGTCTTCATCCTCTTCAGCCCGCTGATGGCCGTCTCCAACTGGATCGTCGGGCGGCGCGGCAACCGCAAGCAGCACGAGGAGGCGGTGGCCCGCTACGAGGCCCGGCGCCGCGTCCTGGAGCAGGAGATCCGGACCGCCGCCGACCGCGAGCGCCGGGTGCGCGGAGTGGCGGGGCCGGACCCCGCGACGGTCGCGCTGACCGCCACCGGCCCCGGCGGCCGGCTCTGGGAGCGGCGCCGGCACGACCCCGACCACCTGGTGCTGCGCATCGGCACGGTCGACCAGCCGTCGGTGAAGGAGATCGACGACCCGGCGCGGGACGAGAACCACCGCCTGGTGCGCTGGAGCATCCCCGATGTGCCGATCGGCATCGAGGTCGCGGAGTTCGGCGTGGTGGGGGTGGCCGGCACCGGGCCCGCCGTCCAGGCGCTGGCCCGCTGGCTGGTCGCCCAGTCCGCCGTCCTGCACAGCCCGCGGGACCTGCGCGTCGTCGTCCTCTCCGACCGCTCGCGCGCCGACGGCTGGGCCTGGGTGCGGTGGCTGCCCCACCTGCGCCCGCCCGGCGGCGGGGCCGGACCAGGCGGGGTCGCATCCGGCGGGGCCGGGCCGGTGGTGGCCGTCGGCAACGACCCGGAGTCCACCGCCAACCGGATCTCGGAACTGGTCGCCCAGATCCAGGCCCGCCGGCGGGTGCTCGGCTCCTCCATGGGCAAGGCGATGTTCAACGAACCGGACGTCCTGGTGATCGCCGACGGGGCCCGGCACCTGCGCGACGTGCCCGGCATGGTGCAGGTGCTCACCGAGGGGCCCGGGGTACGGGTCTTCAGTATCTGCCTCGACGCCCAGGAGCGGCTGCTGCCCGAGGAGTGCGGCACCGTCGTCCTCGCCGCCGGGCACCGCCTCACCGTCCGCCGCACCGGCGCACCCGACCTCACCGATGTGCGCGCCGACCTGGTCGACGCCGACTGGTGCGAGCAGGTGGCGAGGGCGCTCGCGCCGGTCCGCGACGTCAGCCCCGAGCACGACGCCGGACTGCCGCAGCTGGTCCGGCTGTTGGACCTGCTGCGGCTCGAACCGCCGGACCCCGCCGCCCTGCTGGCCCGCTGGCGCCGCCGCCCGGCGGCCACCTCCTTCCTGCTCGGGACGGGCTACGACGGCCCGCTCACCCTCGACCTGGTCCGCGACGGACCGCACGCCCTGGTCGCCGGGACCACCGGCTCCGGCAAGTCGGAGCTGCTCCAGTCCTTCGTGGCCTCGCTGGCCGCCGCCAACCGCCCGGACGAACTCACCTTCGTCCTGGTCGACTACAAGGGCGGTTCGGCGTTCCGCGAGTGCGCCGAACTCCCGCACAACCTCGGTATGGTGACCGACCTGGACGCCCACCTGGTGGAGCGCGCCCTGGAGTCGCTCGGTGCCGAACTGCGGCGCCGCGAAAGGCTGCTGGCCGATGTCGCGGCCAAGGACCACCCCGAGTACCGGTCCAAGCGGGTCGCGGACCCGGCGCTGCCCCCGCTGCCGCGGCTGCTGCTGGTGATCGACGAGTTCGCCACCCTGGTCCGCGAGGTCCCCGACTTCGTCCCGGGGCTGATCGGGATCGCCCAGCGCGGCCGCTCCCTCGGCATCCACCTGGTGCTCGCCACCCAGCGGCCCTCGGGAGCCGTCACCAGTGACATCCGCGCCAACACCAATCTGCGGATCGCGCTGCGGGTCACCGACTCCACCGAGAGCCAGGACATCATCGACACCTCGGAGGCGGTGCACATCCCGGCCTCCGCGCCCGGGCGCGCCCTCGTCCGGCTGGGGCACCGCTCCACGGTGCCGTTCCAGAGCGCCTGGGCCGGTGCGGCCCGCCCCGACGCGGCCGGCGCGGCCGCCGCCGAGCGGCCCCGCGGGCCGGTGCGGGCCACCGGACTGTCCTGGACCGGCCTCGGCCGCGCGCTCGCCCTGCCGCTCGTCGCGGGAGACCCCGCCGCGCCCGCCGCACCCGTCCCGACCGACCTCCAGGCCCTGGTCGCCGCCGTCCGCGAGGCCGCCGCCGCCCTGGACGACTTCACCCCGCAGCCCAGCCCCTGGCTGCCCGCCCTGCCCGAGGAGGTGCTGCTGGACGAGGTGACGGCGCTGCTGCCGCCCGCCGGGAACGCGGAACTCCCGGTGGTCCCCTACGCGTTGGAGGATGTCCCCCAGCTCCAGCAGCGCCGGGTCGCCACCGTCGACCTGGCCTCCTTCGGCCACCTGTACGTGATCGGCGCCCCCCGCTCCGGCCGCACGCAGGTCCTGCGCACCCTGGCCGGCTCGGTGGCCAGGACGGCGTCCTGCGCGGACGTCCACCTGTACGGGATCGACGCCGCGGGCGGCGGGCTGGCCGCCCTCAACGCCCTGCCGCACTGCGGGGCGGTCGTCTCCCGGCACGACCAGGAACGGCTCGAACGCCTGCTGCACCGGCTCACCGCCGAGCTGACGCGACGTCAGGAGCTGTGCAGCGAGCGGAACGCGGCCGGGCTCAACGAGCTGCGCGCCGCGCTGCCGAAGCCGGAGCGGCCCGCGCACGTCCTGCTGCTGATCGACGGCTGGGACGCGCTGTCCGGGCTGCTGGACGACCACGACAACGGCCGGCTCGCCGACCTGGTCACCCGGCTGCTGCGGGAGGGGGCGGCGGCCGGCATCCACGTCGTCGCCACCTCCGAGCGGTCACTGCTGGGCGGCCGGCTCGCCGCGCACAACGACCACAAGCTGCTGCTGCGCCAGGGCGACCGCAACGACTACCAGTTGGTCGGACTCTCGCCGAGCAAGGTGCCGGCCGGTATCCCGGCCGGCCGGGGCTGGCACACGCTCAGCGGCACCGAGACCCAGGTCGCGCTGCTCGCCCCCGGCGCCGGCGGCCGGGAACAGGCCAGGGCGCTGGCGGCGATCGGTGCGGAGAGCACCCGCCGGGACGGCGCGGTGCCGCCCGGACTGCGTCCCTTCCCGGTCGCCGCGCTGCCCCGCTCGGTGGACTTCGCGGAGGCGTACGCGGCCGTCCCGGAGGACTCCCGTCGCCCCCTGTGGGGCCTGCTCGGCCTCGGCGGCGACGACGCCGGACCGGTCGGGGTGGACCTCGCCGGGGCCGCCGCGGCCTTCGCGGTGCTCGGCCCGCCCGGATCCGGGCGCAGCACGGCGCTCGCCTCACTGGCCGTCTCGCTGCTCGCCGGCGGCACCGGGCTGGTCGTCCTCGCGCCGCGCCACTCCCCGCTGCGGGCGCTGGCCCGGCACGCCAGGGCCCGGGTGCTGACCGACGCGGACCCGTCCGCACAGGACGTGCCGGCCGCCCTGGACGGACTCGCCGGTCCCCGCGTGGTGGTGGTCGACGACGCGGACCTGCTGGCGGCGCCCGCCTGCGACCGCGTGCTCAAGGAGGTCGCCGCCTTCGGCCGGGACCGCGGCCTCGGCCTGGTCTACGCGGGGTCGGCGGACGCCCTCCAGCTGGCGATGGGCAGTTGGCTCAGCGCGGCCAAGCGGGCCCGGCGGGGTCTGCTGCTGGGGCCGAAGAGCCTCCAGGAGGGCGACATGATCGGCGTCCGGCTGCCGGTGCACCTGATCCGGGCCACCCCGGTCGCGGGCCGCGGCTGGACCACCGGGCGGGGCGGCGAGGCGATGGCCGTGCAGGTGCCGCTGACGGTGCTGCGCAGCGAGGACTGAGTCGGGGACCGAGCGGGCCGGAGACCGAGCGAGTCGGGGGCCGGGCGGGCCGGGGCCGGGGTGCGCAGCACGGAGCTGCGCACCCCGGCCCGTGCGGTGCAGGCGTCAGCTGCTCTCGCGCAGGCTGCTCGCCATGTCCTGGTCCATCTGGTGCATCTGGTCCTTGATCTGGCGGAACTGCTTCGCGAAGCCCTTGATGCCCTCCATCGCGGCCAGCAGGCTGGTGTTGAACTTGTCGTAGGCCTCCTGCATCGCGGGGCTGGACTGCTGGAACACCATGCCGTCGCCGAGCAGGTTGTTCACGTCGTTCTTCAGGTCGTTGAGCATCGGCACGATGTTCTCGGCCGCCGAGTCGAGCCGGCCCGAGGTGGTCTCGATCTTCTCGAAGTCGAGGGAGATGTTGGGCATGTCGCGGTCCTTTCGAAGGGGGGTCGGCCGGCCGGGGAGGTCGTCGGTCCCGGCCGGTTCGGGCGGCGCCCTCAGTCGTCCTGGGAGCTTCCGCCGCCGGTCTGCTGCCATTCCTGGCCGGGCCCGTTGCGGTGGTACTGGGTGGCCGTGCCGTCGTTGTCGGTGACGGTCATGTCGCCGCTGCCGTCCTCGTGCAGGTGGGTCTCGGCGTGGTTCTTGGTGCCGTCCGCGTACACGGTGTCGGTGGTGAACGAGCGGCCGTGGTCGGAGTAGGCGGTGGTGGAGGTGTAGCTCTGCCCGTCGTGGGTGACGGTGGTCTCCTCCTTGATCACGTTGTGGTCGGCGTCCAGGGTGAGGTGGGTGTGCACCGAGCCGTTCGCGGTGTCGATGGTCTGGTCGACGGGCGGTGCGCCCGGGTCGGTGGCCCGGCAGAACTCCGGCACGGTGCCGTCCTCGCCGGGGTGGCACTGGTCGGCGTGGGCGTTGCGGTACTCCCAGGCGGCCTGCCGGTCGCGCCACTGGTCGAGCCCCATGTTGGCGCCCATCACGCCCAGGCCGTCGGCGATCTGGGCGTCCACGTCGAAGAAGCCGTCGGCGACCGCGCCGAACACGTCGCCGAGCTGCTTGAGGTGGTCCACGGCCCGGTTCATCGGGTCCTTGGAGAGCCGGTAGAGGCTGCGGAAGCCGTTGGTGACGTTCGGATCGCCGAACACCGCCTGGGCGTCGCCGAGCTTCCCCGAACCGTACTGGGAGAACAGGCTGTCGTGGAGGGTCGGGGAGATCCGGTCGGCCAGGTTGTGCAGGTCCTTGCGGGCCTCGTGCAGGACGCCGTAGTCCATCGAGAAGTCGGGCACGGGATTTCCCTCCGGTCGGATCGGCGCGCGGTGTTCCCGGTCGACCACGTGCCGGCGGCCCCCGCGGTTCACCGGACACCGGGTGCCGTCGGGTGCCGTCCGCCGTGAACCGCCGGGGACCCCGGCACGTGGTCCTCCCGAGAAGTGCCGCGCGCCGCGGCGGCCGGCCGTGCCCACGGACGAGGAGGAGACGACGGTGCCCCAGCGTCCGACCGACTGGAACGCGATCGGCCTGTCCGCCGACCCCACGCCGGGGGACCCGGACCGGATCGACGAGGTGCAGCGCTCCCTGGCCGACCTCGGCCGCACCGCCCGGGAGATCGACGACGCGCTCGCCGCCGTGCTCGACAAGACCGGCCAGGGCGCGTTCACGGGCCAGACGGCGGACGCCCTCCGGGACAAGATCAGCGGGCCGCTGCGGGCCTTCGTCCAGTCGGTGGCCGACGGCTTCGAGAACTCCGCGCGGGCCCTGACCACCTATGCCGGGGTGGTCCGCGACCAGCAGTGGCGCGCCGACAACGCGCTCTCCCAGGGCCGCGGACTGGCCCAGGACGACACCCGGCGCACCGAACTGGCGAGCACCGCCCGCCGGGCCGGCACCGCCCAGGACGAGGCCGGCCGCACCGCCGGCTCGGCCCTCAGCAGCGCCGCCCGCGGGATCAAGCAGCCGGTCTCCGACTGCGACCTGTTCTGGGAGGCCTTCCAGTGGCTGGCGATCGCGCTGATCCTGCCCGCGCTGATCTTCGGCGGGCCGATCGCGCTGATCGCCATCGGCGTCAATCTGGCGATCTTCGTGAAGACCGCGGTCGACTTCTCCCAGGGCAGGGCCAGCGCGCTGGACCTCTTCCTGTCCGGCCTCGGCATGATCGCCCCCACCACCAAGGGCCTGCCGCTGCTCAAACTCATCAGCGCCGGGGCCAAGTTCACCTGGACCGGGATCAAGGGCGTCGCCCAGGCGGTCGGCGGCTTCTTCCGCGGGGTCTTCACCGGCGGCGGCTCGCACGCCTTCGCCTTCCTGCCGGGCCTCGCCGACCTCGCCCGGATGACCGGCGGCTGGGTGAAGGCGGGCGGCCTCTGGGTGCTGAACGGGGTCACCCGGCTGCCGCACTTCGCCGGGGTCACCTTCCGCGCGAGCGGAATCGCCGTGGTCAACGGCGTCAAGGGACTTCCCGCCCTGGTCCGCGGCCTGCCGGCCAACCTCGGGCGGGTCGGGTCCGCCTCCTGGGACTTCGCCCGCGCCCAGCTCGGCGGCACCAAGTGGCTGCGGCTGGTGCTCCCCGTCGACGCGGCCGAGATCGGCCGGTACGGGCTGCGCGGCGCCCTGCGGATCGGCCTCTGGGAGCGCGGGGTCCTCGGCAACTTCCGGTACGGCGCACCGCTGCTCGGCACCGCCGGCCGGACGGCGGCCGCCGTCCCCGTGCCGCCCCCGGTGCACCGGGTCGACGGCCTCGTCGACCTGAGCCGCACCGACCTGGCGAAGGTGCGGGTCGGCGACTGGGCCGGGCCGCGCCGGCTGGAGATCCCGCACCCGGAAACGTCCGGCTCCGGCCTCTCCTACACCCGGCCGTCCGACTTCCGCCTGCACAACGACCTCGCCGACCGCCTCTCGCTCGCCCCGGACGCCGTCCGCCGGCTGGACGCGCTGCTGGACACCCCGATCCGCGAGCTGCACCCGGTCGGCAGCTGGGCCGGCGGCACCGTCGTCACCCCGGGCGGGCTGCACGTGGAGACCGGACTCGGCGTCAGCGCCGCACCCGGCGGCCTGCACGGGACCGGCGGACTCGCCGCCGGCGCACCGACCCCCGCCCCCGTGCACCTGGCCGACACCCTCAGCACCGGCGGCCCCGCCACCGCCCACGTCCCGAACCTCCAGACCCAGGCGCTCGGCCTCCACCAGGCCGGCGGTGCGCCGACCGCCCTCGGCACCGGCGCGCTGCACACCGTCTCCCCGGCGACCCCGGCCGTCCACACGGCCGACCTGCTCACCCCCTCCGCGGCCGTCCCGCACCTGACGGCCGGCACGCTCCCGACGGCGGCGGTGCACGGCACGGCCCTGCCGTCGACGGTCACGGGCGCCGTGACCGTGCCGGGGCTCGGGACGGCCGGTCCCGGAGCGCACCTGAACGGCGCCCTGGACCTGCTGGCCACCGGCTCCCCGCTGAACCGGGCCGACGCGCCGGTCTTCACGGCGGGCGGGAACCTCGGCGACCACAGCACGCGCGCCCTGGCGGCCAACCAGGTCAACCTGCACCTGGGGGAGTTCGCGGCGCCGCGGGTGACCCCGGCCCCGGCGGTGGCGCTGCCGCCGGTGCACGCCGTCACCCTGCCGACCGGTCTCGGCGGCGCACCCGGCGCCGGCGGCGTCACCGACCTCGGGGTGAACGGCGGTTCCGGGGCGCACGGCGGCCTCGGCCGGGTGGACGAGGCGCTCGGCCTGCTCCAGCCCGGCCCCGGGCACGGGACGGTCCAGGGACTCGCGGGCCCGGTCCCGGCGGCACCTGTTCCGTTGCCGCCCGCCGTCCTCGGTTCGACGCCGCTGCCGCCGTCCGCGTCGGTGCAGAACCTGACGACGGTGCACGACCTGCCGACGGTGCCCGCGGCCGGCGGGCACGGCGGCCCCGAGCGGCTGACCGGCGCCCAGTTGGACCGGCTCTGGCGCGAGCAGGGCGACCGGGTGGCCGGGCTGTTCGGCGCGGCCGACGACCCCGGCCGCGGTGCCCGGCTGGACGCCTGGGCCGACCTCACCCTCGCCCGGCACGACCTCGGCCGGGCCGAGCGCCTGTCGGCGGACCTCCGGGCGCGTCCCGGCAGCGGCTCCCGGCCCAGCCCCGTGGTGATCCACGCCCAGGCCTCGGTGGACGCCGCGGCGCTCAAGGTCGACGCGGCCCTGGAGCGGGTCACCGGGCTGGGGATCGACCCCGCCCGGATGGACCGCGACCTGGCCGCGCTCACGGCGGACAGCCTCCGCGAACGCCCCCGGCTGCTCGGCGGCGCGGAGAACGGCGGCGGGATGCCGCAGCACCTCAACCCGCAGCCCCAGCTCGCGCCCAACCCGGCACCCCAGCACGGCCAGCCCCAGCACGCCCAGCCGCAGCCGCCGGCCCCGCAGCCGGTCGTGCTCGCCCTCGCCGACCAGGGCACCGCCGGCCCCAACGGCCTGCGGATCGAGTCCGCCACCACCCCGAACGGCACCGTCCACCGGGTACTCGACGCCCACGACGTGCCCGACCCGATGCTGCAGCCGACGCCCCGGCCCGGCGGCGGCTTCGACCTGCACGACACCCGGCTCGGCACCACCCACTCCTACGACGGCAACGGCCGCCTGGTCGCCGAGGACCTGCCGCTCACCGGCCTCGACGGAGCCCCCGCCGGCTACCACGTGCACACCGACTTCGACCCGCAGGGGGCGGCCACCCACCGGGTGCACGACCCCGACGGCGTGACCCCCCTCCAGGCCGCCCCGCGCCCGGGCGGCGGCTTCGACCTGCGCGACCCGGCCACCGGCGGCCACCGGGGCTTCGACCACGCCGGCCGGCTGGTCGAGGAGGGCCGCCCGCTGCTCCTCGGCGACGGCACGCCGTTCGGCCCGGTCCTGCTGCTTGGACACGACAACGGCACGATCACCCGCTCGCTGTCCGGCGGCGGCCACACCCTCACCGAGCTGCCGGGGGGAGCCGGGCTGCGGGTCACCGACCCGGTCACCGGCCGCTCGGCGCTGTACGACAACGGCGGAGCCTTCCGCGCCGAGGGCCTGGCCCTCGGGGACGGCGCGGGGCTGCGCGGGAACCGCTTCGTCGTTCCGCAGGGTGGCGGCGGGCACGCGCTCACCGACGCCGGTGGCGCTGTGCTGCCGCAGCCGGTGACGGATCTGGCGAATGGTGGGGTGCGGTTGACGGATCCGGTGACGGGGCGTTCGGTGCGGTACGGGGCGAACGGTCTGCAGGTGGAGGCGGGGGTGTCGCTGGCCGACGCGGCGGGTGCCCGTGGCACGCACTTCCTGGCCGACGGCAACCCGCCGAGGGTGACGGATACGGCGGGTACGCCGACGGGTCTGACGGGGGAGGGGCTGACGGGCGGTGGATGGCGGGTGACCGACCCGGTCACCGGAGTCTCCACCCGGTACACGCCGCAGGGCGGGTTCGCCGAGCGGGGCCTGGCCCTCGGGGACGGCGCGGGGGTGCGGGGCGGCCGGTTCGTCGTCCCGCAGGGCGGCGGTGGGCACGCGCTCACCGACGCGGCCGGCGCCCTGCTGCCCGAGCGCGTGGTGGCGCACCCCGGCGGCGGGTTCCGGATCGAGGGCGCGCCCGCCGTCCCGGGCGGCGGCGTGCCGTACGAGCGGTTCGCCGCCGACGGCACGCTCACGACCGACGGCCGGCAGTTGCTCGACGGCAACGGCACCGTCGTGGGCCACTTGGAGCGCCCGGTGCCCGCGCCCGGCCACGCGCCCGGCCACCCGGTCCCCGGCCACGCGACGCGCCCGGCCACCCGGTCCCCGGCCACGCGCCCGGCCACCCGGTCCCCGGCCACGCGCCCGGCCACCCGGTCCCCGGCCACGCGCCCGGCCACCCGGCGCCCGCCGGGCAGCCGGCCTGGCTGGACGCCGCGTTCCAGCCGGACGCCACGCGGGTGGTCACGGCCGACGGCGCCGGCCTCCGGGTCACCGCCCCCGGCGGCTCCTACCGCGTCTTCGACGACGCCGGGCGGCTCACCGACGACGCCGCCCGCCTGCACGCGCCCGGCGGCGGAGCGCTCGACCAGTGGGTGGCCCTGCACACCCCGCCCGGCGGCCCGCGCACCCTCCGGGTGCTGGACGGTACCGGCACCCCGGTGCCGAACCTGACCGCCGCCGACCGTCCGGCCGGCGGCTTCCAGGTCACCGACGCCGCCGCCGACAACGGCTTCGCGCGCTACGGCGCGGACGGCGCCCGGCTGGAGACCGGTACCGCGCTGCGCGGCCCGGACGGCAACCCGGACCACACCTTCGCCGTCCTGCCCCCGCCCGGCCCCGGCGGCGCCGCCCTCCCCGGCCGGCTGGAGGACGCGGCCGGCGTCCGGGTGCCCGAACGCACCGTCACCGTCCGCGCCGACGGCGGCCTCCAGGTCTCCGTCGACCGGCCGAACGGCCCCCGGCACGGCGAGTACACCGCCCACGCGCCGGGGGACGGCCGGATCACCCACCAGGGCTTCAACGTCGTCGACGGCGGGCGGCGCACCGACCACCAGTACGTCGTCGACCACACCCCGGCGGCCGGCGCGACCTGGAGCCGGCAGCCGCACCCGGCGGCCGCCGTCCCGCCGCCGGCCGGCACCGGCGCCTTCCACCACGGCCGGGTGGAGACGGTCGGCGGCGGCGACCGGATCCGGCTGCTCTCCTCCACCTACACGCCGGTCGAGGTGTTCGAACGCCGGGTGCTGCCCGGTGGCGGTCTGCTGGACTCCTTCCGCCGCACCGACACCCTGTTGTTCGGCGACCTCGACCGCCGCACGGTCTGGACGCAGTGGGACGCCGCCGGCGGCCCCGGCGGGCACGGCACCCGGCGCTACGACACCTCCGGCTTCGGCTGGCGGGACCTCGACCACCGCGGCAACCCCGTCCACGAGTACCGGGACGGGCTGCAGAAGACCGGCGGGGTCACCGGCCACACCTTCGCCGTCCGCAACGCCGACCGCAGCTGGACCTGGCACCGCTTCGACGGCGCCGGCCAGGAACTCGCGCACGGCCCGCGCACCCAGCACCGGGACGCCGGCTGGACCGACCGGCTGGCCGACGGCACCCTCGTCCAGAAGCAGTGGGGGATGGGTCACGGCCCCGGCAAGGCCGGCCAGTTCCTGGAGCACACCTGGCAGGGCGGCGGCGTGCGGCAGACCTGGGAGCGGCACTCCCCGCACGGCAAGGAGGTCGGCAAGCGCGAGGTCCTGGCCACCGACAACGCGGTCCTGACCACCACCCGCTGGTCCGAGCAGCGCCCGCCGCTGTGGGTGCGCAGGCACCTGGTGGGTGCCGGCGGGCCGCAGGGCGTCGCCGCGCACCTCGCCGACGACACCCGCTACCAGGTCTTCCTGTGGGACAAGGCGGGCGGCGTCAACCCGGGCGGCGGCGTCCGCTACGTCGGCATGGACGGCGCCGCCGTCGACCTCGGGGCCGACGGCCGCTTCGTCCGCTCCACCGGGAAGCTGCACGGCGGCAGCACGCTCAAGGTCGGCGACCACGCCAACCCGCCCGCGCACCCGCCCACCGATCCGGCCCACCTGCCCTGGGAGGAGCCCGGTCGCCGCGGCTACCGGGTCGAGGTGGTCCCGCCCGCCGGGGCCGGCCGCGACCACCCGCTGTGGCAGGACCGGTTCAGCCCGGACGGCGGCGCCAACTGGCAGGTCGCCCGGGAGGGCTTCGCCGACGGCTCGGTCCGCGAGTACCGGGTGCCGCCCCAGGTGGACCCGGCGACCGCCAACGTCCAGGGCCGGGGCACCCACGCCTGGGTCCAGCGGGACGCGCACGGCAACCTGACCGGCAGCCACGACATCTGGCAGGACGCCCAGGGCCACCGGATCGAGGTCACCGGCACCGGCCGCCCGGACTCCGGGCGGTGGACCTGGACCGCCACCGACCACCTGGGCAACCGGACCACCGGCCGCCGCGAGTCCTTCCGCGGCTCCGACGACCCCCGGCTGCCCTGGGACGACTCCTTCCGGGACTTCGACGCGGGCGGCGCCCTGCTCCGGGAGCGCAACCTGCTGGACGGCGGTCGCTGGGTCGACTCCTGGCGGGGCGCCGCCCCGCCCGGCGGAGGACAGCGCTGGCACACCGCCAAGTACGAGGCGAACGGCACGGCCGTCGACTTCGGCGCCGGACAGCAGGTGCGCCGCTGGTGGAACGCCGACACCCGGGCCTGGCAGGACAACTGGACGGCCGGCACCCGGCACTTCCGCGACGAGTTCCGTCCGGCCGCCGGCGGCCCCGCCCTCACCCTGCGCGAAGTCCCCCCGCACCTCGCGCTCGGCGAGGGCCCGCTGCGGGTGCGCCAGTACGTTCCCGGTGGCAACGCCCCGCACCCCGCGGGGAGTTGGAAGGAGTTCGACCACGGCGCGGTGGTCCGCGAGCGCAAGCCGCTCGGGGACGGCACCTTCCTGGAGAAGGACGCCTGGCGCGGCCAGTGGCGCCGCTACGACCAGAACCACCGGATCATCGCCCAGCGCACCGACAGCGGCCTGGTCTGGGAGACCGGGCCCGGCGGCAACCTGCGGGTCACCGGAAACGAGTACGACTTCCGCGGCCCGCTCACCGAGATCCGCGGCTTCGGCCGGCGGGTCCGCGAGGCCAACCGGCTGCCCTGGGGCGACTCGGTCGAGGTGCGGGTGCCGCGGATGCAGAACGCCCTCGCCGGCGTCCCGGGGCTGCCGGCGGCGCGCAACGGCGCGGTGCCGCTCGGCGAGGCCCTCTACCAGCCGTACTGGAAGGTGCTGGCGAAGAAGGTCGCGCTGGAGTTCGGCCAGGAGTTCGTCCTGGAGTTCGGCGCCAACCTGGCCGTCAACGGCATCGTCGCCGCCGCCAACAACAAGCCCTTCACCGGCAAGGACGTGCTCAAGTCCTTCGCCAACGCGGCGGTCGGGGCGGGGGTCAAGAGCCTGGTCTCCACCGGCATGCACGAGCTGCGCGGCAGCGCGGTCGGCGGCCCCAAGTCGGTGTTCGGCAACGTCGACGGCGGCAAGCACGAGCTGCGCCACCCCAACAACCACGACAAGCACTGGGCCAACGAGTGGGCGGGCAACGAGACCCCGACCCGCTGGCGCGGCGGCACCTACGACTTCTTCTACAACGCCGCGCTCGGCGGCGTCGTCGGCTGGGTCAACGGCGCCATGAACGCCGCCGTCTGGGGCGTCACCGGCGCCGACGGCAAGACCCATGTGCTCAGCGGTATGGACGCCTTCCTGGACGGCGGCATCGCCGGCCTGGCCGGTCTGACCACCGCGAGCAGCGCGGCGCTCGCCAAGAACGCCGTCATCGCCGGCGGCGGCAGCCGCTTCTTCCACCGCCAGGGCTTCGCCGAGTTCTGGCTCCAGCTCCCGTTCAAGATCTTCGAGAAGACGGTCACCTCGCTCTGGCTGACCAACGCCTACCGGGCGAGCATCGACCCGGCCTGGTACCGAGCCCCCCTGCCCGCCCCCGCACCGAAGCAAGGACAGCAGCCCTGATGCCCCACCGGACCACCCGGACCCATGTCGTCGGCCCGCGCGGCCGCGGCGCCCACCGTCTCGTCGCCGACGCCCTGCGGGCCGCGCAGCCCGGCGACAGCGTGGTCATCACGCCCGGCCGCTACCAGGAATCGCTCGAACTGGCCCACCGGGTCGTCCTGGTCGCCGAGCAGGGCCCCGGGACGGTGGTGCTCGCGGCCCCGCCGGGCGGCGCCCCGGTGCTCCGCGTGCTCGGCCCCGACTGCCTGCTCCGGGGCCTCGAACTGGAGGGCGCCGACCCCGGGGACCCGGCCGTCACCGTCACCGCCGGGGCCGGCCTCGTGCTCGACCACTGCACCGTGACCGGCGGCCGGATCGAGGTCCGCGGGCCGGAGGGCGCCGAGCCGGGGGACTTCCGCGAGGGCGAGGAGGGGACCTCCGCCGTGCTGCTGCGCGACTGCCGGCTGACCGGCGCCCGGCACGCCGCCCTGCGGCTGTCCGGCGGCGCCCGGGTGCGGGTCGAGTCCACCACCGTCGCCGAGGTCGACGGGGTGGGCGCGGTGCTCGCCGGCACCGCCCGGCTGGACGTCACCGGCCTGCGCCTGGAGTCCACCACCGGCTCGGGGATCCGGCTGCGCGGGAGGTCCCGGCTGCGGATGACGGAATCCCGGCTGACCTCCCCGGGCCGCGCCGGGCTGCTGCTGGAGGACACCGCCCACGCCCTGGTCACCACCACCCGGATCGAGACGCCCGGGACCGCCGGCCTCCACCTCGGCGGCGAGTCCCACGCCGACCTGACCGACACCCGGGTGCTGCGTCCGGCCGCCAGCGCCCTGGTGCTCCAGGACGGTGCCCGGTTGACCGCCGACGGCTGCACGGTCACCGCCCCGGGCGCCAACGGGCTGCTCGCCACCGGCACGGCACGCGCCCGCCTCACCGACTGCCGGCTGGAGGACTGCGGGTTCAGCGCGGTCCACCTCGCCGACCGCGCCGAGGCCGTGTTCACCGACTGCCGGGTGCGCCGGGGCGCCGAGCACGGCTTCCACGTGGCGGGCTCGGCCGTGCTGGGCCTCACCGACAGCACGGTCGGCGAGGTCGTCCTGACCGGCGTCGCCGTCACCGACGAGGCCCGGGCCACCGTCACCGGCTGCCGGATCGACACCGCGCACACCGGGGTCGCCGTCGCCTCCCCGGCCGGCTCGCGGATCGACCGCACCACGGTCGTCGGAGCCTCCCGGGCCGGACTGGAGGTCTCCTCCGGCGGCCGCGCCGTGCTGACCGGCAACCGGGTCACCGGCTCGGGCGCCGCCGGACTCCTGTTCGACGCCGGCTCCGAGGCCACGGTGGAGGGCGGCTCGGTGGAGGGCGGCAGCGGCTCGGGCGTCGTCGTCTGGACCGGCGCCCGCCCGGTGATCACCGGACTGCGGATCGACGGCACCGGCCGCAACGGCGTGTACTTCGCCGAGGGCGCCGGCGGCCTGCTGAGCTCCTGCGACCTGGTCGGGACCAGGCTGCCCGCACTGCACCTGGCGGCCGGCGCCGCGCCGCGACTGCGCCGCTGCCGGGTGCTGGACTGCCCGGCCGCGTTCGGCGGCGACGGGGCGGCGGCGCCCGTCCTGGAGCAGTGCGACGTCGACGGCGCCCCGCTGTCCTTCGCCCCCGGCGGCGCGCCCCGCCCTCCCGCCCCGCC
>NZ_LGDO01000109.1:0-13981 GCF_001279805.1 Streptomyces sp. XY431 | reverse complement strand
CCCCCGCCCCAACCCCCCCCCCCACCACTGCCGGGACCGCCGAACCCGCCGCCCGAGGCCCAGCCGGCGCCCGGGATACCCGGCTCGCCGTACATCCCGGCGAGCAGCCACTGACGGGCCTCCGGCGGCTCCGACGACCCCCGGTCCACCACCCTCAGCTCGACCCGGGCGGGCTCGGCCGTCCACGCGTCCGACCCACCGAACGCTCCCCCGGTGAACGCCCCC
The DNA here is from genome assembly GCF_001279805.1 of Streptomyces sp. XY431. NCBI lineage: Bacteria > Bacillati > Actinomycetota > Actinomycetes > Kitasatosporales > Streptomycetaceae > Streptomyces > Streptomyces sp. XY431. The sequence goes on along the minus strand of NZ_LGDO01000109.1, from coordinate 13,756 downwards.
TTGCCGAGTGCCCCCCTACCGAGGGAGCCCTTCCCGGAAGCACCCCGACCGAACACCCCTCCCGGCCCCACCCCTCCCCGAGTACCCAGCAGGCCGTCCGGCCCCGGCAGCGGATCGGCCCGGACCAGCACCCTGGCCCCCGCCGGACTGCGACGGATCGCGTGATCGACCAACCCGGCCAGGGCCGCCTCCAACCGCGGGGCGTCCGCGATCACGACCGGCAGCCCCACCGGAAGCCGCACCACCACCGAGGCTCCCCGGCCACCGCCCCGCAGCACCCGTCCGACCACCTCGGCCACCTGCACGTGCCTCGCGTCCGGCACACAGCCGCCGGCCCGGTCGATCCAGCGCAACCGCTCCAACTCCGGCCGTGACAACAGCTGTGGTCCGGCCATGCCGCCGGCCACGGACCGGCCCGAACTCCCGGCACCCACCGTCCCGATCGGCGCGGCGAGCATCGCCCCGTGCCGGTCCGGCTCCGGCCGGCCACCCCCACCCACGCCCTTGAGCAACCGCGCGCCCACCAGTGCCCCGGACCGCCCGAGCGGGCCGAGCCCACCCAGCGCCCGGGCACCCGACGCGACGTAGCCCCAGAGCTTCCCGCCTGCCATCGTCCTGCCCCTCGTCCCTCGCGGACCCGATCCGCCACCCCGTGGCGGACCGGTGCGGGCTGCTTCCCCGGCCCTGCGCCAAGCCTGCGCCCCCGCCGCCCGGGTGACAATCCGGCCCCGGGGCCACACCAGCCGCTGCTACCCCGCCGACCAGCGGGGCCGCCCTCCGGCAATCGGCGGGAGCACCACACCGGCGCGCGTCGGTCCGCACGCGCCCCCACTCCGGCCACCGGTCCCTTCCGCGCACCGGCCGTGACTTCTCCCGCACCCTTCTCCCCCCACTCGCCGACGGATGCCCGCGGACACCCGGCCCGATCCGACCGGCGAACCTAGACTGACCCCATGGCCCGGCTCAACGACAAGGTCAGGGAGCTGCTGCAGGAGTACGCCGATCTGATCTCGATCGCTGGCGGCGACGCCTTCCGCGCCCGCGCCTACGAGAAGGCCGCCCGAGCAATCGGCGGCCACCCCGTGGACATCGACGGCCTCGACGCGAAGGGGCTCCAGCAGATCCCCGGGGTCGGCAGGTCCACCGCCGAGAAGATCGCCGAGTACCTCACCGGCGGGCGGATCGAGGCGCTGGAGACGCTCCGGGCCGAGATCCCGGCCGGAGTGCGCGCGATGATGTCCGTCCCCGGCGTCGGACCGAAGCGCGCGCTCGCGCTCTACCGTGACCTCGGCATCGCCTCGGTCGACGAACTCGCCGAGGCGATCCGCGCCGACCGGCTGAGCGAGGTCCCCGGCCTGGGCGAACGTAGCGGCGAGAAGATCCTGCACGGCATCGAACTGATCCGGCAGTCCGGCGGCCGGACACTGCTGGACGCCGCCACCGCGCTGGCCGACCGGATCGTCACAGCACTGACGGCCGTACCGGGGTGCACCCGCTGCGCGTACGCGGGTTCGCTGCGCCGGATGCGCGAGACGGTCGGCGACATCGACATCCTGGCCACCGCCGAGGATTCGGCACCCCTGATGGCCGCGCTGACGGCGCTTCCCTACGCGGCCGAGGTGATCGGCACCGGGCCGACCAAGACCTCGATCCGCACCACGGACGGGATCCAGGTCGACCTGCGCGTGGTCCCGGAGGAGGACTGGGGCGCGGCCCTGGTCTACTTCACCGGCTCGAAGGCGCACAACATCAAGCTCAGGACGATGGCGGTGCGGGCCGGCCTGAAGCTCTCCGAGTACGGGCTGTTCGACGCCGAGGGCGGCGGGAAGATCGTGTCGGCGAGCGAGGACGGGGTGTACGCCGCGCTCGGCCTGCCCTGGATCGCGCCGCCGTTGCGCGAGGACCGGGGTGAGATCGAGGCCGCCCTGCGCGGCGAGCTGCCGGAGCTGGTGACCGAGGCGGACCTCCGTGGCGACCTGCACACCCATACCGATCTCACCGACGGGCTGGCCACCCTGGAGGAGATGATCGACACCGCGGCCGCCCGAGGCTACGCGTACTACGCGGTCACCGACCATGCCCCCGACCTGGTGATGCAGCGGATGACGGACGAGAAGATGCTCGCCCAGCGTGAGCAGCTGCGCGAACTGGCCGGGCGGCACCGTCGAATGCGACTGCTGCACGGCACCGAGTTGAACATCGGACCGGACGGCACTGTCGACTGGCCGGCCGAGTTCCTGTCCGGTTTCGATGTCTGTGTGGCGTCCGTCCACTCCCACTTCGGCGCGGACCGGGACGCCCAGACCCGTAGGCTGATCCGCGCCTGCGAGAACCCGCACGTGCACATCATCGGCCACCTCACCACCCGCCGGATCGGCCGGCGCGGGCCGATCGACGTCGACCTGGACGCCGTGTTCGCCACTGCCGCCCGGACCGGGACCGCGATCGAGATCAACAGCTCGCCCCAGCGCCTCGACCTGCGGGACGAGGACGTGCTCCGGGCCAAGCGCCACGGCGTGAAGTTCTCGATCGACAGCGACGCGCATGCCACCCCCCACCTCGCCTACCCCAGGTACGGGATCGGCACCGCCCAGCGCGCATGGCTCAGCACCGAGGACGTGATCAACACCTGGCCGTGGCAGCGCCTCAAGCGGTTCCTCCGCAAGGACGCGCTCCGTACCTGACCGTCCGACCGGGACGGTGCGACCAGAGTCGGAAAATTGTCCGATTTATGGGAATTTTTTCTGAATACCCCTGGTGCGGCGGCCGCCCGAGGCGCATCATGGTGGTGGACCTGCGAGGTAGCCGAGGAGGTTCGACCGCAGGAGGCAGTGGCGACAGATCGAGACGGATCAGGGTCTGCCGCTGGTACCTCGGTCGACGATCGAACTACTGGCCGGAGGACGGGACGTCCGGAGGCCACCCCCACCTCGCAGGTTCCGCATGTTCGGCCGGACCCCTCACCGGCCGAACATCCCGCGTCGACGCACCGATGCTCCGGTTCCGGTTCCGGTTCCGGTTCCGCCGCTACGGTGCGGTCGACACCGCGTACCCCATCTCCCACGCGTGCACGGCGATGCCCACCCGGTTCTGCACGCCCAGCTTGCGCTGGATGCTTGCCACGTGTGTCTTCACCGTGCCGGGGGAGATGAAGAGTTCGGCGGCGATGTCGGCATTGGTCCGGCCGCCCGCCACATGACCGGCGATCTCCACCTCGCGTTCGGTCAACGGCGTGGCGGGGGACGATCGGCGGTCCACCCGCCGGGGCGCGGTCACATGCTGGAGCAACCGCACGGTGACCGCCGGGCTGATCAGGCTCTCCCCTCCCGCCGCCGCCCGGACCGCCTCGGCGAGCAACGCCGGCCCGGACCGCTTCAGCAGGAACCCGGAAGCCCCGTGCCTCAGCGCCGGATAGACGTACTCGTCCAGGTCGAAGGTGGTCAGCACCACCACCCGCACGGGCGTGACCGCCCCCGGACCGGCCAGGCGCCTGGTGAGCTCCAGACCGTCCATCCTGGGCATCCGGATGTCCACGAGCGCGACGTCCGGGCGCAGCTCCGCCGCGAGTTCGAGCGCCTCGACCCCGTCGGCCGCCTCGCCGACCACGGTGATGTCGGGCTGGGCCTCCAGGATCCGCCGCACACTCCGGCGGACGGCTTCCTGGTCGTCCGCGATCAGGGTACGGATGGGATCCGGCTTCGGACTCGTCACGCACGGAAGTCTCGCACGACCGGACTCGCTCGGGCCCGGGCCCCTTGACGTCCTGACGGTCGGTAGCAGCGAGATCGGTGGAGACCGAGATGGGTGCGGCGGCCATGGCAGGCCCTCCTTCTGACGCGGGGTACGGTCGATCACGACTACGAGCATCGCCGCTCACCGAGCCGCTGCCATCTGCCGATCGGCACCCTTCTGCGGCCGATTTCTCCCCGCACCCCTGCCGTTCGGCCTAGCGAACCGGCAGTTCGCAGCTCGTCCGCCAACCCGTCGGCCGCAGCGGAGCGGGCTCCACGGGTCCGGACTCCAACGTTCCGCCGTAGACGGCGAGGCGTTCGGCGAGCCCTGACAGACCGGTCCCGCCACCGTCCCGAAGGCGGCGCAGCCCACGGATGCCGCCCGGCGCCCTGCCGTCGTTGCCCACCGACACCCGTACCACCGCGGCCGTCCCGCCCTCGGCCGCCCGGGCCTCCACCCGAACGACCGCCTCCGCGGCACCCGGAGCGTGCCGTCGCACATTCGTCAACGCCTCCAGCACGACCGCGTACGCGGCGCCCTCCGCCTCCATCGACAGCAGGCCCGCCGCCTCCGGCGTCGCCTCCAGTCGGGCCCGGGTGGGACCGGTCCGGTCGAAACGGCCCACCAGCTCCGGCAGGTCGGCCAGCCCGTACACCCGGGTCGCACCGGTCGCACCCGCCGGGCCTCCGATCCCGCCCCGCGGGTCCGCCCCACCGTCCCCTCCGTCCTGGCCGCCGCCCTCGCGCGGCTCCCGCAGCGCCCCCACCATCGCGTCCATCGAGTCCAGTGCGCGCAGCCCGGCCTCCTCCAGCCGTCGAAGCAGCGCCGCCGTCTCCTCCGGTCCCTGGTCGCCCGGCAGTTGACCGGCCTGGGCCTCCAGCACGATGCCGGTGATCTCGTGCGCCACGAAGTCGTGCAACCCCCGCGCCACCTCCAGGCGCTGCTCGCGCCGGGCCTTCGCCACCGCGCGCTCGCGCCGCGCGTCCAGCACCCGCAGATACAGGCTCGCGCCGACCACTACGGCCAGCGGCACCCCCGAGGTCAGGACGGCCAGCACGGAAGCGGTCCAACCACCGTTCGGGGTTCGGACGGTGAAACGCAGCGGCACAGCCAGCACCGCTACGACGGCCAGGGCGCCCACCGGTCCGGCCCACCTCCCCCGGGCCCGTCGGGCCACCCGGCCCGCCAGCATCAGCAGGGCCGCCCACTCGAACGGCAGCCAGAAAGCCGGCAGCCGGTACGGACCGGGATAGACCAGGTCGAGCAGCAAAGAGGCAACGACCACCCCGCCCACCGCACCGGCGAGTGTCACCCGCCCGCTCGGCCACGGCACCGCGGCCACCAGCACCGCCACGGCGGCCATGACGGCCAACAGGAGCGCGGCCGCACGCTGACCTGGATGCGCCAGCGGGACGAGCGCGAGCACGAACAGCGCGGCCACCACCCCCACCGGCCCTCGGAGCGCCTTGAGACGAGTCGCGCCGCCGCGGGGCGCGGGGACGGCGATGGCAGGAACAGCGGACCGGCCGTGGGCCGTGTCCACCGAGGAATCGGCAGGCATACGTCCGAGCCTAAGGTCGCGGCTGCTGGCCGGTCGTCGGCCCCCGAACCGGGCCAACTTCTCGCCAGGAGGGCCGAATCCACCACAAGCAAGGTCAAACTCCCTCGTCCGAGGGAGGTACGAACTCCGGAAAGGGGGGATGTTAGTCCGTGACCGAACAGAGAACCGGACCAGCTCGACCAGGACTCAGGAGAGGACGCCCTCCCATGCGCTTCCGCACCAGCACCACAACCGCCCCGGCCGACTCCTACCGGCCTTCGGGGCACCCGTCCGGGGCCGCCGGGGCGCGGTACCGTTCATCGGGACCGGCACCGGTACTTCCTCGGCCGTCGGACCGGACCGATCCGCTGCCGCGCACCGGTGCCGCCACCACTCGCTCCAACTCGTCGCACGGATCCGGAGAACCAACCCGATGCCCACCCGCAGCCGTCCGTCCTCCGGCCACGGCCGGGCACATCTCGCCCCGTCCCCCGCCGCCGGCCGCGCCACTGCGGCGACGACGGCCGACCGCCGATGAGTGTCGTGTCCGGCCTCGGTCGGCTTGCCGCCGTCGGCCCGTACTTCGCTCTGGACGCGGCCGAGGCGCCCGGGCAGGGCCCGCCGCCGGGCTTTCGACCGCTGCGGGAGTTCTACGCCCCGGGCCAGGACGGCCTGTTGGCAGGCCGGGTCCGGGAGGTCGGCCGGAGGCTGGGCACGACCGAGGCGCGGGTCGCGGCCTCGATCCTGCACCTCGGCCTGGCCTCCAGGTTCTGCTCGGTGGGTCTCGGCGCCGCCGTACTGGTCGGCGAAGTGCCCGACCTGACTCCCGATGAAGCGTGGGTCCGCGTCCCCGAACAGGGGCCGATCGACCTCTGGGCTCCCTGTCCGCCCACGTCGACGGCACGGCCCGCCTCGGAGGACGCGCACACCTCGGCCGATCCGGGCCAACTCGCCGACCGGTTCCGCCGGACCGTCGTCGAGGGGCAGTTGACGGAGCTGGCGGCGGCAGTCCGCTCCACGGTCCCGCTCTCCGACGGGCTGCTCCGGGGAAACGCGGCCTCCGCCCTGGCCGGCGCCCTGCGCATGCTGGACGCCCACATCGCGCAAGCGGCCCCCGACCAGACCTCCGCGGATCCGGGGCTGGCCCGGTTCCTGGTCGCCCACGCGCTCGACCACCCGCCCCTGGCCGGCACCGGAACCCTGACCGTCGGCAGCGCTCGGGCCGGCACCGGGTTCCGACGCACCAGCTGTTGCCTCTACTACCGGGTCGGTCCGCAGGCGGGCGTCTGCGGTGACTGCTGCTTCACCCGACCACCACGCCGCCCCTGAGCCGAAAGGAACCAAGGGTCGAAAGGAGCCAGGGGTGGGCCGCAGGCCCGGCCCACCCGGCGACCCGAACGCAGTCCCGGCGCCCTACCGCTCCAGCGTCGCGGCCAGCAGGTTGGGGTCGCTCCTTGAGTAGAAGGCCGCACTCGAGACATACACCCGATCACCCCGGATCCCGACCGAGGTCGGGTTGGAGAGACCGTCCGAGGCGTCGAGAACGGTGTGCCGAGTACCGTCACCGCGGAGGTAGACAGCCTCGCTGGAGGTGTTGAGCGCTGCGATCAGCTCGTCACCGACCCCGACGAAGGCGAAGTCGTCGAGCCCTGCGAGCCCGTCGGCGCGGACCTCGACCGGGCCGGCGGAGCCGTCCTGACCGATCGGGATTCGCAGCAGCGAGCCACTGTCGGTGTTGCCGACCCAGACGGCACCGCGGTGCACCTTCAGGCCGTTGGCGCCGAAAGCGCCGGTGGGCTTGAGGAGGGCGTCGTCGGACCAGACCACCACCGGGGCGCCGCCGGTCGTCGGCAGGACCCGGACCAGGCCGAGCGCCGAGTCGGCGGAGTACAGCACACCGGCGTGCTCGTCCAACGCGAGGCCGTTGGGCAGGCTGCTCGCGGGGAGGGCGGCGATGCGCTCCGGCTCGCCGCCGGGGCAGAGCCTCCAGATACCGGTGAGGTCCTCGGTGCCGGTGGCGTAGGCGAAGTACAGCGTGCCGTCGTGGGCGCGGGCGAGGCCCGAGACGGCGGCGGCGCCGATGACCGGGGTCGCGGGGTGTGCGGGTGCGGGCATGTCGGCCAGGACGGTGAGCCGGCCGGCGCGGTCGAGGTGGACGACCTGGCGGGCGAAGGAGAGGGTGAGGTCCACCGAGCCGTCGGGTTCGACGGCGATGTTCTCGGGCTGGCGGCCCTGGGACAGATCGAAGTGGGCGACGATCCTGGGCTGCGAGAGCGGTGGTGCGACGGCGACCGCCGGGGTCGCGGCGAGCAGCGCCAAGGCGATGGCGGTGACCGGCACTGCTCCCAGCACCCGGTCGGCAAGAGCGGTACGGGGAGTGCGGGCGACGGAGGACGCATGGACCGCACAAGAGCCGTGAGATGCCGGGCACTTACGGGTAGGGCGGAAGGGGCGAGGCACGGTGGTACTCCTCGGGGACGGCGAACGGACGGGGCGGCGTCCCCCGTCGGCAGAGCACGCCCGATCCTGCCATCCGGGAGGCAGCGGGCTGTGCCGCCACGCGGATCACCCGATCCACCCCACCGGGGCGACGCGCGGGCGTTTCGACGGCTGGGGCCCGCCACCGGCTTGTCCAGGGCCGGTCGCGGGCCGCCGGTCCCCACCCGGATTCGATGCCCCTGTCACCGGGTGAAGTTCTCCCAGGGAGTTGACGGACAATCAGATCGCGACCGCCGACTCCTCCATCTCCTCCTCCACCCCGGGCCCCTCCCCGCGCGCCACGCCGACCCGACCGTCCCGACCCTCGACAGCCCCCACGTCGACCGCGCTCGACGCCGCCGCCCGGCCGCGCCGTTCGTACATCACCGCTCCGACCACGAGCGCACCGGCAGCCGCCAACCACAGCATCAACGTGAGGAGATGACCACCGAAGCCGGCACCGCCATCGAAGTAGAGCAGACTGCGGGCGCCCTCCAGGAAGCCCGCACCGGCCCAGAAGGAGTGCAGCCCACCGAAGAAGCCGTTCTGGAGTTCCGGCCGGTAGACGCCGCCGGAACTGGTGAAGTTCAGCATCACGAACAGCACCATCATCGCCAGCGTGGTCCACCGCTTGAGGAAGGTGTGGAGTCCGATGCCGATCCCGATCACCCCGGCCGAGTAGAGCCAGCCGAGCGCCCAGACCCCGGCCAGGGCGTGGTCCACCACATGGAAGACGGGCCCTGCGGTGAGAATCCCGATCACGCTCACCGCCAAGGACACGCCCAGCCCGACCAGCACCCGGATCCGCATGGCCAGAGCCGCACCCGCCGCACCGATCACCGCGACGCTGCCGTAGGAACCGATGCTGAGCGCGACCAGCAGGAAGAACAGGCCTTGACCGGTGGGGTCGCCCTCGCTCGGCGTGGTGAGGTCCGTGACGGCCAAGGGGACGCCCTGCTGCGCGGTCACACGCTGGAAGACCTTCTCGGCCGCCATCGCCGAGGTGTCCGAGTTGGCCTTTGCGACCAGTAGTTCAGGGTGGCTCGTATCGGGGAGGAAGGCGCCGACCAGGCCCCGGTCCCGCAGTCCCCGTTCGGCGGCGCCCCGGTCCGGCAGCGTGGTGACGTCCAGCGCGTCGCCCGCCCTGCTCTGCACAACCCCGGCCAGCGCCCGCGCCTCCGGGGTGGCGCCGACGACGGCGACCTTCAGATGGTGCGGCTCGGGCTGGTGGAAGGCGCCTTGGTAGGCGAGCGCCATACCGAGGCACATCAGCAGCGGGGTGAGCAGGTGGAACGTCAGGTGCTTGAGCGAGTGCCCCACGGCGGGCGCGGCGACTGTGGTCCGGGGTGTGCTCATGAAGTTCGGTCCGTCCTCCGGCGGTCGCCAGTGAGAGATGGCGGTGAAGGATGGTAAATACAACCATCTAGATGCAGTGTACAACCACCTCGGGGGCGGGCCGAAGCCCGCCCCCGATCAGCCCGTCCCCCGCAGAGCGGCGACGCCACCGGCGCCAGGCCCGTCACCCCAGGTCGAAGACCCCGTACGAGAACCCGTCCGCCCGCAGCTCACCTGCCGCTTCGATCCGCACACCCTGGACCTCCAGCGGGGTGACCCGGCCCACCCGGCCCGCCCTTCCCGCCCGGTCGGCCCGGGCGGCCCGGTCCGACGCCCCGACGCCGTCCACAAGTCCGCCCAACAGCCCGTCGAGCTGGAGAACCGCCGGTTCCCGCCGCGGGTTGATCACCACCAGGTACCGCCCGGCCCGGGTGTACACCAGCGGGTACCCGGCGTGCCGGACCTCCACCGAGCCCCGCGCCCCGAGCCCCGGGTGCTTGCGGCGCAGCGCGATCAGCCGCCGCACGGTGTGCAGCAGCGAGGTCGGGTCGGCCCGCTGGGTGGCGACGTCCGGCCGGCGCGGGTCCGGATCCACCGGGAGGTAGAGCCGTTCCGCCGGGGCGGCCGAGAAGCCCGCGTTCGGACCGGGCGCCCACTGCATGGGCGTGCGCGAGCCGGCTCGGTTGTACGTCGGGCCGAGCACGCTGCCCTCGACATCGGGGAGGTCCGGCACATAGCGCATGCCGATCTCGTCGCCGTAGTACACCGCGGGCAGGGTGGGCCAGGTCAGCACCAGGGCGAAGGCCGGGGCGAGTTGCTCGGCGGTGCGCGGGCCGGTCGCGAGCCGGGAGAAGTCGTGGTTGGCGGTGGGGAGGGCGATGTTCCCGGCGCCCTCCGTCAGTTGGGCCGCCGAGCGCCAGGCGTCCAGGAACACCCGGGGCGTGCCGCGCCCCTCGGCCTCGAAGTAGCACGGGCCCTGCTTCCAGAACTCCTCCACTGTCCCGGCGTTGTTGTTCCAGAGCGAGCGCAGCGGCAGGCCGTGGTCCGGGCCGCCGAACTGGAGCAGGAAGTCCGCGTGGAAGCCCGCGGCGACGGCGGCCGCCGGGTCGCCCCATTCGGCGAACAGCGCGGCCTGCGGGTGGTCGCGGTCGAGCCAGTCACGCAGCTCGCTCCAGAGCTTGCCCGTCTCGGCGAAGCCCGGGTCGTCCTTGACCAGGGAGGACGCCATGTCGACCCGGAAACCCGCCAGCCCCAGGCCGAGCCAGTGCGCCATGATCCCGCGCAACGCGGCGCGGTTGGCGCGAGGCCCCTCGGCGTCGACGGGCTGGCGCCAGGGCTGTTCCGGGTCCTCGCGCCCGTAGCCGAAGTTGAGCGCCGGCTGGCACTCGAAGAAGTTCGGCCGGTACCAGCCGGCCCGACCACCCGGGGAGGCGACGAAGCCGTCCACCGGCCGGTCGGACCAGATGTAGCGGTGGTCGGACGGATCCTCGGCCGAGGCCCGGAACCAGGGGTGCTGGTCGGAGGTGTGGCCGGCGACCAGGTCCAGCAGGATCCGGATGCCCTTGCGGCGCGCCGCCTCGACCAGGGTGGCGAGGTCGTCGGCCGTCCCGTAGCGCGGGGCGGGTGTGAGGTAGTCGGTGACGTCGTACCCCGCGTCGCGGAAGGGCGAGGCGAAGCACGGGTTCAGCCAGACCGTGTCCACGCCCAGCCAGGAGAGGTGGTCGAGGTGCTCGGTGATGCCCGCGAAGTCGCCGATGCCGTCGCCGTCGGAGTCGGCGAAGGTCTGGGGGTAGATCTGGTACAGGACGGCGTCGCTCAGCCAGTCGGGGCCGGGGCGGGTCGAGGTCATGGGTGGGATCCTCCTACCGGGTGCCGGGGGGCTACCGATTCTCGTCGAATCCCCGTCGCCCCAACAGTCCGGCTCGGCCACTCCCGGACCGGCGCGGGACTCCTGGAAGGAGCCCCCAGCCGCGCCGCGCGCCCTCCCGAGCCCCTCCCACTCCTTCGCGCCCCACGATTGGCACCCGCCGTGTCGGGCATGGCACCCCGCAAGACGTCGCACCTCGTGACCGGCCTCTGGAGAGAAGGACGCCGACGCACCCCCTCCGCACCCGCCTCCGAACCCGTCACCCCTGCTACCGAGGCGCGCAGGCCTCCGTGAACGCCCGGGCCCGGCGGGTGATCTCCGCCCAGTCCCCGGCCGCGACGACCTCCGGCGGCACCACATCCGTCCCGGCGCAGACGGCGAGTGCTCCGTGCGCCAGGAACTCCGCCGCGTTGCCCGCGTTGACACCGCCGGAGGCGACCAGCGGGACATCGGGGTACGGGCCCCGCAGATCCTTGAAGTAGCCGGGGCCGAACGCCCGAGCCGGGAAGATCTTCACCGCCGCGGCACCGAGGTCCACCGCCTGGGCGACCTCGGTCGCGGTGAGGGCGCCGAGGATCACCGGGACTCCTGCCGCGTGTGCGACATCCGCCACCTCGGGCCGCAAACCGGGCGTGACCAGGAAGGACGCCCCGGCAGCGAGCCCCTGCTCGGCCTGGTCGGCGGTGAGCACCGTCCCGACCCCGACCCGGTGGCCGGCCTGTGCCGCCCGGTGCAGGTGGGTTGTCACATCGGGTGTGGTGAAGGTGAATTCGGTCCAGGTGATACCGCCCTCGGCGAGCGCGGCGCAGAGCGCGGCGGCGTCCGGTATCCGTGGCGCACGGACGACCGCGACCACCGGGGAGGCGGCGAACGCGGCACGCGCAGCCTCCGCCATGGCGGCAGCGGAGGACGTGCAGCTCCCGGAGCCCAAACTCCCGGTGCCCCGGTTCCCTGAACTCGGGCGCCCTGAACTCGGGCTCCCTGCGCTCGGGCTCCCGGAGCTCGGACCCGCAGGCTTCCGATCCACGAAACCCGCTTCGACCGACTTCGGATCAACTGAACTCGAATTCACGGCGTTCGCTTCCATTCCACTCGGATTCGCTGGGCACTCGGATTCGCTGGGCACCCTGATTCACGGGGCACTCTGATTCACGGGAACCGACCCCGCCACCCCGCCACCCCACCGCCACCCGCCGCCCGCCACCGGCGGGTTCGGCTCCACAGCACGCGGCCGTCATATCGCCTCCGCCCCGCGCCCCGTCCGGCGCAGGGCCCGACCGGGCCGTGCGCCCGTGGTGCGACCCTGCTCCACCACGGCCACACCGTTCACGTAGACGTGTTCCACACCGACGGCGGGCCGCCTCGGCTGCTCGAAGGTGGCGGCGTCCTGGACCCGCTCGGGGTCGAAGAGGACCAGATCGGCGTGGAACCCGGGGACGATCCGTCCGCGCCGGTGCAACCGCAACCGGGCCGCGGGCCGACCGGTCATCCGGGCGACCGCCTCCTCCAGCGTGAGCACGCCGGACTCGCGGACGTACCGGGCCAGGTAACGGGGGAAGGTCCCCCAGGCCCGCGGATGCGGGCGCGCGCCGACCAACAGCCCGTCGCTGCCGACGGTGTGCACGCGGTGGCGCATGATCGCCCGGACGTTCGCCTCGTGGCCGACGTGCTGGAGGATGGTGGTGGCCAACTCGTCGCGGAGCAGCAGATCGAGGAAGACCTCGGTGCCGCTCCGGCCCTGCTCGGCGGCGAGTTCGGCGACGGTCCGGCCGACCGCGTCGGCGAGTTCGGGGGCTCGGACGCCGGAGAGCTGGATGGTGGTCCAGTCGGTGACCACGCCGTGGCAGCCGTCGCTGCCCTTCTCCTCCACCTCGTACCGGATCCGCTCGCGCGCGACCGGGTCGCCGAGGCGCGCCAGGGTGGCCTGCGGTCCGCCTTCGGTGGCCCAACTGGGCAGCAGGGCGGCCAGGGTGGTGGATCCTGGCAGGTAGGGATAGCTGTCCAGGGTGAGGTCAACGCCGTCGTCGAGAGCGCGGTCGAGCAGAGCCAGCAGCTCACCGGCGCGGCCCTCGTTGACGCCGAAGTTCATGGTGGCGTGGGTGAGATGGAGCGGGCAGCCGGACCGCCTGGCGATCTCGACCATCTCCGCGTAGCCCTCCAACGCGCCTGCCCCGTAGGAGCGTTGGTGGGGGGCATGGAAGCCTCCGAAGCCGGCGACGACCCGGCAGAGTTCGACCAGCTCGGCCGTTCCGGCGTACATCCCCGGGGTGTACGTCAGGCCGCTCGACATCCCGACCGCGCCCTCGACCAGCCCCTGCGCCAACAGCCCGCGCATCCGGTCGAGTTCGGCGGCGCTCGGGGCCCGGTTCTCCCAGCCCATGGCGAGCATGCGCAGCGAGCCGTGCGGCACCAGGTAGCAGGCGTTGACGGCGGGACCGGTCCGGTCCAGCCGGTCCAGGTAGCCGCCGACGGTGCGCCAGTCCCAGTCGAGGTCGTCCGGGTCCCCGTTCCAGCCGGCGATCTGGCGGCGGAGCGCGGGCAGGGTGGTGTCGTCGACCGGCGCGTAGGAGAGGCCGTCCTGGCCGAGGACCTCGCAGGTCACCCCCTGGGTGACCTTGGCCGGGTGCTCCGGTTCGCGGAGCAGGGCGAGGTCGGAGTGGGCGTGCATGTCGATGAACCCGGGCGCCAGGACCAGCCCGTCCGCGTCGACCGTCCGCGCCGCACCAGCACCCGACCGGCCCACGCCACCTGCGCTGCCGGTGCCCCCCGCCCCCGACCGGCTCACACCACCTGCACTGCCGGTG
>NZ_LGDO01000108.1:0-14243 GCF_001279805.1 Streptomyces sp. XY431 | reverse complement strand
GACCCCCGGCCCCCCCCCCCCCCGGCCCCCCCCCCGGCCCCCCCCCCCCCCCCAACCCCCCGTCCCCCCCCCCCCCCGCCGCCACCGACGGCACAGCCACCGACCATGTGGCCACCATCCAGGCCGAGTGGCGCCGCGAACGGCCAGACCTCGACGTCTCCCCACAGGCGGTGATCGGACGCCTGCACCGCCTGTCCGGTCGGCTGACCGAGGAGCTCTGCCTGGTCTACGGCCGCTACGGTCTCGGCGAGGGCGAGTTCGACGTCCTCGCCGCACTCCGGCGGGCGGGCGCACCGTTCGAACGGGCACCCGGGGAACTCGCCGCCCACACCATGGTCACCACCGGCGCCATGACCAAACGGATCGACCGGCTGGAACGGGCCGGCCTGGTCACCCGCCGCCGCAGCGAGGCCGACGGCCGAGGCCGGGTGGTGGCACTCACCGAAGCCGGCCGGCGACTCTTCGACGAGGCGTTCACGGCACACATGCGCAATGAGCACCGCCTGTTGAGCGTCCTCACCCCCGAAGAGGCATCCGCCCTGGAGACCCTCCTGACCACCTGGCAGCGCCGGCTCGACCACCCCGAACCACCCCCGGCCGGACACCCGCACCCCTGAGGAACCGTCCCGGCGACGACCGGAGACGCCGGATCACCAGGCCCCGGCCCCGGCCAGGTGTCCGGCGATAGGGTCGTCGGATGGTCACGGTACTGGTCAACGGGCTTCCCGGAGCGGGGAAGACAACGCTCGCGCGAGCGTTGGCGGCCGAGATGGGCCTTCCGCTCCTCAGCAAGGACGCGGTCAAGGAGACCCTGGCGGACACGCTGGCGGGCCTTCGGACGCCGGAGTGTCCCGACCACGAGTGGAGCCGGATCCTGGGAGTTGCCGCCGGCGAGACCTTGTGGACGCTGCTCGGCGACGCCCGGGGCGAGGCCGTGCTGGAGAGCCCCTGGTTGGCCCACCTGCGGCCGATCGTGCAGGCCGGCCTGCAACGCGCGGGCGTGGCCGAAGTGCGTGAGGTCTGGTGCGAGGTGCCGCTGAACGTGGCCCGCCGCCGGTTCGCCGAGCGGCTGGCCGAACGGCACCCGGTGCATCCCGAACGCCTCGACGGCTTCGGCGGGGACTGGGAGTTGTGGTCCCGCGGTGGCGAGCCGCTCGGGCTCGGAATCGTCCACCGCGTGGACACCACCGTCCCGGTCGACGTTCCGGCGCTGGCTGCCGCCCTCTCCAGGAAGCCCTGACCATCTACGGCGAACGGCGAACGGCGAACGTTCGCCTGGGACCTGTCGGCGAGGCCGAGGACAAGCGGGGGGAGCCGCGGTCAACGAGCCTCATCACTTTGACGACTCAGGAGTGGAAGCATGTCCGAGTTCTCCGTGCGGGATTTCTACGACGAGTTGGCCCGTGACTACCACCTGATGTTCCGGGACTGGGACGCGAGCATGGCGTACCAGGCCGGAGTGCTGGGCGAGTTGGTCCGCCAGGGGCTCGGGCCCGGGCCGCAGCGGGTGCTGGACTGCTCGTGCGGGATCGGCACCCAGGCGATCGGGCTGGCCTCGGCCGGGCATCAGGTCGTCGGCAGCGACCTCAGTCCGGCCGCCGCCGCCCGGGCCGCGGCCGAGGCGGCGGCCAGGGACGGCCGGCTTCCGGCCGTTGCGGCGGACATGCGCCGACTGCCCTTCGCGGACGGGGCGTTCGATGCGATCGTCTGCGCGGACAACTCGCTGCCGCACCTGCTCTCCGGCGAGGACGTCCGGGCCGCGCTGCTCGGTATGGGGCGGGTCCTCCGGGAGGACGGACTGCTGGTGGTCACCGTCCGGGACTACGACGAGGCGCGGCGGGCCAGACCGGCCACGACGCCTCCGCAGGTCTCGGAAACGAGCGAAGGCAAGGTGATCACCTTCCAGCTCTGGCACTGGCACGAGGACGGTGAGCGCTACGACCTGGAGCACTTCCAGCTCCTCCCGGCGGCGAACACCTGGGACGTCCGGGTCCGCCGGACCACCTACTGGGCGCTGACGCGCTCGCAGTTGACGGAGTTCGTGGCCGGGTCCGGCTTCACCGACATCAGCTGGCACGACCCGGAGTCCGGCGGGTACTACCAGCCCGTGCTCACCGCCCGGCGCGGCGGTGCGGGCAGCGGTTCCGTGCCGCCCGGGAAATCCGGATGATCCGCCCGGATCCCGCACGATAGTGTCGTCGGATGCCGAAACGGACCTGGGAGCTCGTACTGCTCGGTGGCGCCTCCGGCGTCGGGAAGAGCGTGGCGGCCGCCCGGATCGCCGGGGCGACCGGCGCCTTCGTCGTGGAGTTCGACGACGTGGTCGCCGCCGTCCAGGAGCTCACCACCGCCGAACAGCACCCGGCCCTGCACCATTTCGACGGGCCCACGGCGCCCGGGCGGCCGGAGGACAGCTGGCCGCCCGGCCGCGTGCTGGAGCTGCAGATCGTCACCGCCGAGGCGCTGGAGCCGGCCGCACTGGGCGTGGTGCGCAACCGGCTGACCGTCCCCGTCCCGGCCGTGGTCGAGGGCGACTACCTCACCCCCGCCGTGTGCGCCCGGGCGGTCGCCCTCGGGCGGGCGGCGGGCCGGGACGTCCGGGCGGTGTTCCTGCACGAGGGCGACGCGGGCCGGATCGCCGCCAACTACGCGGCGCGCGAACCGGCGAGCGGCGACCAGACGGGGCGCGCCGAGGTCGGTGCCCGGTACTCGCACTGGCTCGCCGACGAGGCCCGCCGGTTCGCGCTCCCCGTGGTCGACTGCCGCCCGTGGAGCACCCTCGCCGACCGCCTGGACGCGGCCCTGCACGCGGCCCTGGACGCGGCTCCGGACACGGCACTGGACGCGGCTCCGGACACCGCGGCGACCAACGGGACCGGCGTACTGTCGCGGGAGGCGCCGTAGCTCGCGCAGTCCGCCGTGGTCCGGAGGGCACCGCCCGTCCTGGCATGATCGCCGTATGAACGACCGAATCATTGCCGCCTGTGACGGGGCGGCCAAGGGAAACCCGGGCCCGGCGGCCTGGGCCTACGTGGTGGCGGACAGCGCCGGGGTGCCGCAGCGCTGGCAGGCCGGACCGCTGGGGCACAGCACCAACAACGTGGGCGAACTCACCGCGCTGGAGCGGTTGCTGGCCGCCACGGACGCCGCCGTGCCGCTGGAGGTCCGGCTGGACAGCACCTACACCCGTGATTCGGTCACCAAGTGGCTGAAGGGCTGGAAGCGCAACGGCTGGAAGACCGCCGCGGGCAAGCCGGTCGCCAACCAGGAGCTGATCCAGCGGATCGACGAGCTGCTGGACGGGCGGGACGTCACCTTCGTCTATGTGCCCGCCCACCAGGTGGACGGCGATCCCCTGAACGCCGTGGCCGACAAGGCCGCCAGTGACGCCGCCCGCACCCAGGAGGCCGCCGGCGGGACGGCCGCCGACCTCCCCGTGCCGGACCCGGCCGCGAGCAGCCCCGCCCGCGGAGGAGCCTCCCGCGGCGGCGCGGCCCGAAGCGGCGCCCGAAGCACGGGTGCCGCCACCCCGGCCGCGGCGAAGCGCCGGTCCTCGGGCGGCGCTCCGACGCTGTCCGCGCGCTTCCCCGGTACCTGCCCGTGCTCGCGGCCCTACGCCAAGGGGGACAAGATCACCAAGGTGGGCGGCAGTTGGGGCCACCCCGAGTGCGCGACGGCCGCGCAGGACTGAACTCCCGCGCCCGGGCCGCCCGAGCGGCCCGGGCGCCTCAGGCGGCGTCCGTCCGCCGCTCCGCGCGGCGGGCCCTGAGCCAGCCGAGGGCGGCGGCCAGGCCGAACATGCCGCCGACGCCGATCTTCACGGCGCCCTTGGCGACCAGCCAACCGAGGCCGGGAGCCGTCCACCCCAGCCCGTGCAGCACGAGCAGCAGCACCAGCACGCCGCAGAACGCGGCGAACACGGTGACCAGCACGGCCGGGCCGGTCGACAGTTCGCGCTCCTCCGGCTCCGGACCGCGGTCCTCGGTCGACAGCTTCTGGGCCTCCGGCGCCGGGTCGTTCGTTCCCCCAGTGTTCATGGGGCGAGTCTAACGACGGGGCCGACCCGTCCGGTCCCCGCCGATCGGCCCCTCCCGCTCGGCCTCCCGCTCGGCCTCCCAGGACGAATCCCCCCGGCTTCAGCGCCGGGCGTGGTGGGTGTCCCCGGAGTGCTCGCCGGTCTCCTGGTCGGGGAAGCTGACGGCGAGGGTGACCCGGTACTCGAACACGTCGTCGCGATGGCCGGGGACGCGCGCCCAGGCCAGCGAGTGCACCTCGGCCTCCGGTGCCTGCCGGCACCAGGCGGCGGCCTCCTCCAGCGCGCGGGCCGCCGACCGTCCGGTGCACACCACCGCGGTGTACGCGGCCACCGCGAGGTCCCCTCCGCTCCGACCGCCCCGGGAGGCGGCCCGGACGGCGGCGGCCGCATGGGTGAGGTCACGGGCGAGGTCGTCGACGACTCTGGGCGGCGCGGGCAGCGCGGCCGGGGCCTCGACCACGGTCTCCGGCAGGTTGGTGCTCATTGTCAGGGCCTCCGTCCCTCAGGTGTCCCACTGGTCGCGCGACCCGCCCCGTCCCGGGATCCGCCTGATCACGGGCTCAGGATGCCGGGCCGCCGTTCCTGGCATGACCACTTTCACCAGAACGTCACCCGTCCGGGGAAGACGCCCTCCGGTCCTCGACAGCGACCCGACCGCACTGGTATGGAAGGGTTCCGCATCCGGCCAGGTCAGTCGGTCGGATGCGGGCGCCGCCGGGAGCCCGGCCGCACGTGCGCGTACCACCCCCGTGCCCCGGACCGCCGTTCCGGCCTCCGGAGGCGCCGGCTCCGCGCCCGTGACCGGGTTGTCCAACTCCCGTAGCAGGAACGGGAAATATCAGCTCCTCCCCGGCCGTAGGATCCTGCCACCACGCAGTCCGCCGCACCGGTGGACGACCATCGGAGGGGGTTCCATGGACCGCAGGACACCGATCACGTCCGGCCGCCGGTACACCTGGCTGCCGGCACTGGCCCTCGTGGCCGTCGCGGTGGCCGGCTGCTCGTCCTCGGGCGGCGGATCCACCGCGGCCTCCGCACCGCCGAGCACCGCCGGCACCGCCACGGCCCCCGGAACCGGAACCGGCACCGGCACCGGCCCCGGCACCGCGAGCAGCCCGCCGCCCCCCGCCCCGCCCCCGGAAACCGTACCCGGCCCCGGCCCCGCCACCGGCACCGCGAGCCGCCCGCCGTCACCCCCCCCGACCCCCGCCGCACCGCCCTCGGCCACATCCACACCCACGACCGCCACCACCCCGGCCGGCACCGGCAAGCGCCCCGCGGACGCCTGCACCCTCCTCACCTCCCCGCAGGTGATCGCCGCCGTCGGGACCGCCGGACCGTTCAACGGCACCCACTTCGACCCGGTGGACGGCAAGCCGGTCTGGGGCTGCACCTGGGGCTCCCGGCAGTCCTACGCCGACATCCGGGAGACCTCCCCCTCGAACCTCGCCGCGCTGAAGACCAACCCGGAGTTCACCGTCACCCCGCTCCCGGGCGTCGGTCAGGAGGCGTACCTGGTCCAGCGCAAGGACGGCTTCCGGCCGGAGGTGTACTTCGTCGCCGCTGACGGCCGCGCCTACTCCGTCGAGGTGGTCAAGGACCGGGGCCCGAACGACGATGCCAACGCCCCGGCCGAGGCGGCGGCCGCGAGCGGGCTGGCACTGGCCCTGTCCAAGCTGGTCTAGCAGGCGTCGGGGGGCAGCGGGACCGAACCGCCGGCCCTCCCGCGGTCTACTCAGTTCGGGTGAAGGTCCGTCCACCGACCGATGCGGCGAGCACCCCGCGCCATAGTCTCGGCGACGGGCCGTCACCGTCACCACCCGGATGTCCACGGTCCGTTCGCAGCCGCGGGAACGCGTCGATCCGGAAGGGCCATCGGCACCATGACACATACCTCGGACGGGCACGAAGCGACGACCGGCGGGCCCTCCCGCCGCGAGCTCCTGAGGATCGGCCTCGGGGTCGCGGTGGGAGCGGGGGCCATCGGTTCGGGCGGCCCGGCGGCGGTCGCCAACGGCCCGTACGACCCGACCAGCCCGACGATCACGGTCAAGGTGAAGAACCTCAGCGGCCCGGCCGAGACCGGCCCGTTCTCGGCGCCGTGGACGGATCTCGGCATTCCCGTCCGCTGCCCCGACGGCACCATGCTCTTCGTGTGCGGCGACACCTTCGGCGGCGACCGGGTCGGCGCGCCCGACTGGAACGCCCCGGTCGGCCTGCGTTCCAGCAGCGCGGACCCCCACAACCTGCGCATCGACGGCGTCGTCCGCGGCGCCCACGGCATCAGCCTGGTCGAGGAGCCGCACAACCCGGTCGGCGAAGGCTTCACCACGGCGATCCCGTCCGACGCCTTCGTCGTCGACGGGGTGATGTACATGCACCTCATGCGCGGCGTCCTCCACGACACCCACCACACCGACTTCTGGCGCTCCACCGACAACGGCCGGACCTGGGAGTACCTCTGCCAGTGGCCGGGGGACCTGCACGGCGGACAGTTCCAGCAGAAGACCTACGCCGTGGCCGACGACGGCTACTGCTACGTCCTGTCCACGGTCTTCAACCGTGACGTGCAGTCGGGCATGCTGCTGCACCGGGTGCGGCAGGACCGCCTCGGCGAGCCGGACGCCTACGAGCCGTGGGGTTTCGCGGACGGCGGCTGGCGGTGGAACGCGCCCGCCCCGACGACGGTGTTCGGCACCCGCAGGTGGGGCGAGCTGTGCTTCCGCGCCATGGACGGCAAGTACGTCCTCACCTGGCTCAACATGGATCCGCTGTCGATCAGGGCGATGGTCTTCCCGCTCCCGACCTCCGACCTGACCAGGACGCTGGAGCAGACCATGATCCTCCCCGGCAACCCGGGCCAGGAGATCGGCAACCTGGTCGCCGCCCCGTACGGCGGCTTCGTCGTCCCCGGCTCCACGTTCGGCGACTTCCACATCGTCGTCAGTCAGTGGTACGACCCGACGAACTACCGAATCATGCAGTACCGCAGCGCCCTGCTGTCCTGACCGCCGCCGGATCCCGGCCGGGGGCGCCGCCGCCCGGCGCAGTGCGTTCCCCCCGGGGCGTGAACGGGACGGGCTCCGGGGTTCGGGCGGATGCGGGTACGGCGCGGGCGTTCTCAGAATGACGCCACGGCGCCGTAGCCGTACTCCCCCGACAGCCAAGGCGGATCGCATGAGCCGATCTCACCCACCCGCCCACTCCACCGGACCGCAGCCCACCGGGCCGCACCCCGAGCCGATGTCCCCGGGCCCGATACCCCCGGGTCCGATATCCCGGGGTCCGGCGCCCAAGGGCTCGACGTCCCGGGGCCCGACCTCCCCGCCACCCGGCCCCGCGGCGCCGCCGGCGGGCCCCCGGCGGAGGCGCAGCGGGGCGGCCCTGCTCTCCGGCTTCGCGCTGCTCGCCCCGGCCCTCGCCGCCGGCGCGCTCGGCGGCGCGGCCCCCGCCCGGGCCGACAGCCCGACCGTCTCGGTCAACACCATGCGCACCGCCTGGGACGCCAACGAACCCGGCCTCGCGCCCGCCAAGGTGTCCGGCTCCGACTTCGGACGCCGCTGGTCGACCGCCGTCGACGGCGCGGTGTACGCCCAACCGCTGGTGGCCGGTTCGACCGTGGTGGTCGCGACCGCGACCAACCACGTCTACGGCGTCAACGCGGCCGACGGGAAGATCCTCTGGCAGCGCGCGCTCGGCACCCCGGTGGCGTCCTCCACCGCCTGTCTCTCCCCGGGTACCGGCATCATCTCGACCCCGGTCTACGACAAGGCGACCAAGACGGTCTACCTGGTGAGCAAGTCCGGCGAGGGCGGCGCGCACTTCTCGGTGCACGCCCTGGACGCCACCACGGGCGCCTCGCGCAGCGGCTGGCCGGTCACCGTCGCGGGCTCGCCGGTGAACAGTCCCGGAGTGCCGTTCAACGCCAACACCTCCGCCCAGCGGGCCGGACTGCTGCTGCTCGACGGCGCGGTCTACTTCGGCTTCGCCTCGGACTGCGGGGTCGGCACGTACGTCGGCACGGTCGCGGGCGTCAACACCAACACCCGCAAGCTGACCCTCTGGTCCACCGAGTCCGGCTCCGCCTCGCAGAACGCGGGTGTCTGGATGAGCGGCGGCGGCCTGGTCTCGGACGGCTCCGGGCGGATCTTCATCGCGACCGGCAACGGCGCGGGCGAGGGGTCCTCCCCGCTCAAGGGCCCGGGTGACAAGCCCGGCGGCCACTTCGCCGAGTCCGTCGTCCGGCTGGGCGTCAACAGCGACGGCAGCCTCGCCCCGCGGGACTTCTTCAGCCCCACCAACAACCGCGAGATGGACCACGGCGACGTGGACCTCGGCTCCGGCGGCCCGGTCGCCCTGCCGTCCGGTTTCGGCAACGCCGCGCACCCGCACCTCATGGTGCAGGTCGGCAAGGACGGGCGGATCTTCCTGCTCGACCGGGACCGGCTCGGCGGCATGGGCCAGGGCCCCAACGGCACGGACGGCGTGGTCGGCACCACCGGCCCGTTCAAGGGCGTCTGGGGCCACGCCGGCGTCTGGGGCGGCGACGGCGGCTACGTCTACCTGGTCGAGAACTACGGCTCGCTGCGCGCCCTCAAGTACTCGGTGAACAGTGCCGGGAACCCCCAGCTGACCAGTGCCGCGACCAGCCCCGAGGGCTTCGGCTACGCCTCCGGCTCCCCCGTCGTCACCTCCAACGGGACGGCGGCCGGCTCGGCCCTGGTGTGGTCGGTCTACTCGGGCACCGGACCGGGCGGCCAGAACGGCGAACTGCGGGTCTACGACGCGCTTCCGGTCAACGGCTCGCTCAAGCTGCGGCGCAGCTTCGCGCTCGGCACGGTGACCAGGTTCTCCGTCCCGGCCACGGACGGCGGGCGGGTGTTCGTCGGCACCAAGGACGGCCACCTGGTGGCCTTCGGCCGGTCCACCTGAGCCGGTCCGTCCGAGCCCGACGCGCCCGGCACACCCCCTTCCGGAACACATCGCCGCACCCCGGCACATCCCGCCCGAACCACTCCGTCCCGCCCTGACCGAAACCCCCCGCCAACCCCGGCACACCCCGTGACGCCCACTCGACACGGCACTGCCGGACCGGCACACTCGACACCGGTTTCCCTCCCGGGCCCCGCCCGGGTGCGGAGTCCGTCGCGTCACCCGTTCGATCGCGAATGTCACACGATCGCACGGTTCGGACCGGCGGGCGGACCCGGTGGCTCGTAGCGTCCTGCTCCAGGGGCCGCCGGACCCCGACCCCCACCCCCACTTCACCGAGGAGGGCAACTCCCATGAAGTCCACGCTCACGCCCCAGCTGCCCGTCACCACCGCCACCGTCGCGCCGGCCGCTCCGGCGGCCGCCGCCAAGCCCGCCTGGTCCGCCCCGTCGGTGCAGTGCCACCGCACCGGCGCGGAGGTCACCGCGTACGCCGCGCGGACCACTCGGTGACCCAGGCTTCCACCATCGCGTCGACCCGCGAGGAGTTCGCGGCCAGGCTGTACGGCCTGCGGGGACGGTACTGGGACACCCACCCGTTCCATCTGCGCCTGCACTCCGGTGGCTGCACGCCACCGGAGTTGCGGCGCTGGGTCGCCAACCGCTGGTACTACCAGCTGTGCCTGACCCGGAAGAACGCCGCGATCATCGCCAACTGCCCGCTCCCGGAGGTCCGTCGGGAGTGGACCCGGCGGCTCGGCCAGCAGGACGGGCCGCAGGAGGGCGAGGGCGGACTGGCCGACTGGCTGGTGCTCGCCGAGGCCGTCGGCCTGGACCGCGCCGAGGTCCTGGACGAGCGGCACGTGGCGCGCGGTGTGCGCTTCGCCGTCGACGGCTACCTGCACTTCTGTCAGACCCGGCCGTGGACCGAGGGCGTCGCGGCCGCGCTGACCGAGATGTTCTCGCCCGACCACATGGCCGAGCGGGTGATCGCCTGGCAGAAGCACTACGACTGGATCGACCCGGCCGGCTACGCCTACTTCGAGCACCGGATCCCCGACGCCCGCCGGGACAGCGCCCGGACGCTCGACGTGGTGCTGGACCACTGCGTGACGGCCGAGCAGCAGCGCGCCGCGGTGTCGGCGCTCGCCTTCAAGTGCGAGGTGCTGCGGGCGATGCTCGACGCGGTCGACTACGGCCCGGAGACCGCCGCCACGGCGGAGGCCGCAGGGGCCGCGGAGACCGCCCGGACCACCCCCGTGCCCGCAGGAGCGGGCCGGTGAACGCCGCACCCGTCGCCGTGGCCCCCGGGCTGCGGCGCGGGGTGCGGCTGGTCCACGACCCGGTCCGCCAACAGGCCGCCCTGCTCTACCCGGAGGGCGTGCTGCTGCTCAACGGGACCGCCGCCGCCGTGCTGCGGCACTGCGACGGACGGCGCGACGCCGCCGAGGTCACCGCCCGGCTCGCCGAGGAGTACGAGGGCGTGGACGCCGGCCAGGTGCTCGCCCTGCTGGCCGACCTCGCCGAACGGCGGCTGCTCGCCCTCGACGGCACCGGTGGCCCGGCCGACCCGCACCCGGCCGCCGGACTGCCCGGGGCCGCGGCCGGCAAGCGCGCCCCCGCCCCCCTCGGCCTGGTCGCCGAACTCACCCACCGCTGCCCCCTGCAGTGCCACTACTGCGCCAACCCGGTCGAACTCATCCGGCAGCGGGACGAACTGGACACCGCGCAGTGGCTGCGGGTGCTCGACCAGGCGCGCGGGCTCGGTGTGCTCCAGGTCCACCTCACCGGCGGCGAGCCGCTGCTCCGGCGCGATCTGGCCACCATCGTCGCGCACGCCCGGGGGCTGGGCCTCTACACCAATCTGATCACCAGCGGTCTGCCGCTGGACGGCCCCCGCGCCGCCGAACTCGCCGCGGCCGGGCTGGACCACGTGCAGCTGTCCGTCCAGGACGCCGACCCGCGGCAGGCCGACAGCATCGCCGGGCTGACCAGGCTCAAGGGCCCCACCGGCCACGAGCGCAAGCTCGCCGCGGCCGCCCTGCTCACCGGCGCCGGGCTGCCGCTCACCGTCAACGCCGTGCTGCACCGCGCCAACGTCGAGCGCCTCGGCGAGATCGCCGACCTCGCGGTCGAGCTCGGCGCCGACCGGGTGGAGCTCGCGCACACCCAGTTCTACGGCTGGGCCTGGGTCAACCGGGCCCACCTCGCGCCGAGCGACGCGCAGGTCCGGCAGGCCGAGCAGGACGTCGCCGCCGCCCGCGCGCGGCACGGCGACCGGATCGAGATCACCCATGTCGTCGCCGACCACCACAGCGGCACCGCCAAGCCGTGCATGAACGGCTGGGGGAACGAGCAGCTGGTGGTCGCGCCCGACGGTGCCGTGCTGCCCTGCCTGGCCGCCGCCCAGCTGCCCGGGCTGCCGGTGCCGAACGCGGTCACCGACGGTCTGGCCGCGAGCTGGCACGACTCGCCCGCGTTCAACCGCTACCGGGGCACCGACTGGATGCCCGAGCCGTGCCGCAGCTGCGACCTGCGCGAGCAGGACTTCGGCGGCTGCCGCTGCCAGGCCTTCCAGTTCACCGGTGACGCGGGCGCCACCGACCCGGCGTGCCGGCTCTCACCGCAGCACCACCTGGTGCACGCACCCGACCCGGAGGCCGGTCCGGCCCCGCGGGCGCGCCGGTTCACCGCGCCCGTCCCGCCGCTGCCGTCGGTCCTTCCGGTGCCGTCGGTCCTTCAGGTCCCGACCGTCCCGGCTGTCCCGGATGTCCTGGATGTCCCGGCCCTGTCGCCCGACCCGTCCGTGCCGGGCCCGGCGTGAGCGCCCCCGGCCCGGGACCCGACCCTCGGAGCACGCACTGAAGATCCGGATCCTCGGCACCGCCGCCGGCGGCGGCCTGCCCCAGTGGAACTGCGGCTGCGCGGGCTGCGCCACCGCCCGCCGCACCGGCGCCGCCCGCAGCCAGGACTGCCTCGCGGTCAGCGCCGACGGCGCCGCCTGGTACCTGGTCAACGCCTCCCCCGACCTGCGGTCCCAGCTGCTCGCCACCCCCGAGCTGGCACCCCCGCCCGGCACCCGGGACACCCCGCTCCGCGGCGTCCTGCTGACCAGCGGCGAACTCGACCACACCCTGGGCCTGGTGACCCTGCGCGAGGCCGCCGGGCTGACCGTGCACGCGACCGCTCCGGTCCGGGCCGCGCTGCACGAGGCGTTCCCGGTCGGCCCGCTGCTCGCCCCCTACACCAAGGCGCGCTGGCACACCGTCGTCCCCGGGGAGCCGGTCGAACTGGCCGGAGGGCTGGTGGCCGAACCGCTGGCCCTCGGCGGCAAGCGCCCCCGGTACGCCGCCGACCTGGCCGCCCTGCCGGCGGGCGAGCGGTCCGAGGAACCGTCCGGCGGGCGCACGGACTGGGTGATCGGCTACCGCTTCACCGAGGCCGGCGGCCGCGCCCGCGCCGTGTACGCCCCCGGCCTGGCCGACTGGACGCCCGCCGTCGACCGGGCGGTGGCCGACGCGGACCTGGTGATCCTGGACGGCACCTTCGCCACGGACGACGAACTCGCCGAGCGCACCGGCGGCGCCCGCGGCTCGCGCGGCATGGGACACCTGGCGGTCGCCGACTCGCTCCCCCACCTGGCCGGCCGACCCGGCCCGCGCTACCTCTACACCCACCTCAACAACACCAACCCGCTGGCCCACCCGGGTTCGCCGGAGGCCACCGCCCTGGCCCCGGCGCTGGCGGCGGCCGGCGCGGCCGTGGCCGAGGACGGGATGCTCCTCGACCTCTGAAACACGGCCCCGTCCCGTGTCGCCCCGGCTGTCCCTGGCCGTGTCCGGTCGAACTGCTCCACCGTCCGTTCACCGAACGGTGGCGCCCGGTATCGCCCCAGGCCACCGGGGGTCTGTCAGATCGTCGTGATACTAATCATTCGGGTGATGAGATCTGTCATGCACCGGAAGGCACGATGGTGACAGCCCGTCCGTTCCCAGGGGACCGGACGGTGACGGGGAGGGGCAGGGCATGGTGACCAGGAACGGCGCGGCCACGCGAGGCGACGGCGGTCCCACGAGGACGGAGCCGCGGACCGGTCGGACGACCGGCCGCCGGCTGCGGCTCGGCAAGCGACTGACCGGCATGCTGGCGGTATTCACCGCCCTCGCGGCGCTGACCGGCTCCCAGGTGACCGGCCTCCGGCTCGCCCCGACCGCCGCGGCCGAGCCCGTTCCGGACCAGCCCGGCGGCAGCGCCGCGCTCTTCCCGGGCCTCGGCGCCGACGGCACCGCCGCGCCGTTCGGCACCGGCGCCACCCCGCTCCCGGGCACCCTCGGCACCGCGCCGGTCGACGGCGGCGGCACCCTGCCGCTCACCCAGCCGCCGCTCGCGCCGCTCACCTCACCCTTCGCCGATCCGCTGCGCTCCGGGCCGGCCCTGCCGGAGACGGTGTTCGCCGCCTACCGCAAGGCCGAGGCCGCGCTGGTCCTGCGCTCCCCCGGCTGCCACCTGCCCTGGCAGCTGCTCGCCGCGATCGGCGAGGTGGAGTCCGGCCAGGCCGGCCGCGGCGCGGTCGACGCCGGCGGGACGACGTTCCGTCCGATCCTCGGCCCGGCGCTGAACGGCGCCGGCTTCGCGGCGATCGGCGACACCGACGGCGGCCGCTTCGACGGTGACACCCAGTGGGACCGCGCCGTCGGGCCGATGCAGTTCATCCCCTCCACCTGGGCCTCCTGGGGCGTGGACGCCAACGGGGACGGCAAGGCCGACCCGAACAACATCTACGACGCCGCCGAGGCGGCCGGCCGGTACCTGTGCGCGGGCGGCCGCGACCTGTCCGACCCGGCCCAGCTGGACCGGGCGATCCTCGGCTACAACCACTCCGGCGAGTACCTGCGCACGGTCCGGAACTGGATGGCCCACTTCGGCACCGGCAGCCCGGTCACCACCCCGAACCGCCCGGGCACCCCGAGCCCGCTGACGCCGCTGCTCCCGGTCGCACCGGTGGCACCGGTGGCACCGCTCGTGCCGGCCACGACGCCGACGCCGACGCCGAACCAGAGCACCACGCCGACCGCCCCGGGCCCCCCGAGCCCCCCCCCCACCCCCACGCCGTCGGGCGAGCCCTCGCCGAGCGCGACGCCCTCCGGCACCCCCTCGCCCTCCGCGTCCGCCTCGCCGTCCGCCGAGCCGAGCACCACCCCGAGCAGCACGCCCACCGCTGCACCCACCACGCCGTCGGGCAGCCCGAGCCCCAGCGCGACCGCGACGCCGACGAC
>NZ_LGDO01000107.1:0-14254 GCF_001279805.1 Streptomyces sp. XY431 | reverse complement strand
CCGGCGGGCGGCGTCCTCGGCTTCGGCGGTACGGGCCGTCGCTTCGGCCGCGCGCTGGCGGGCTTCGGCGGCGGAGAGCTCGCACCCGCCCGTTGATCTGCTACGGTGCAAGTAGACGCTCAACAGCGCACACTGAGCGTCTACTTCTAGGGGTAAAGCATCGGTCGGCTTCGTAAAGCTGGCCGTGCTTGGAGCAAGCAGCCGACCGTAGCAACAGAAATAGAGATCACACCGACCGGGAGCGGTCGGCGACTCTGGGAACGCCCAGCTACACCTAGGACTTTGCACTACGCATTGAGGTTCTGAAGCGCTGGCAGATCTCAACCAGGCCACCTGAGGGTGGTCAGGTTGAGGCTGCCCTTTGCTGCTGCTCTGATCTGACCACCCTCCCCGTTTCGGAGGGAACATCCGTGAGCAGCCAGCACCCCACCACGAACACGTCGTCGCAGGCCCGGGGCCTGTGGGTCCTCGTGGCGGCCCTCGTGTCGCTCATCATCGGCATCGTGGTGGGCATCCTCACCTCGGTTGACGGCATGTCCGTCGTAGGCGCCATCCTCTGCGGGGGCACGGCGTTCGGGGGCAGCATGACGCTCGCCCTACTCGTCCTGGCGGCCCTGCGCGTGCTTTGAACCGGCTCCCGGGCAGCAGGGCAGGCCGGCCTGACGCCCCTACCCTGCTGCCCGCGCGGGCGGGCGGCGGGCTGGTTACATGGTGGCGTCGTGGCGTCATGGAACCGTGACGCCGGTCCACTCGGCTCCGACGGGAGCGGGCGCCGGCGGAGTACTCGAGTTACGAAACCCAGGCCCCGATCTACTCGGTGCGTCACAGCACAAATGCCCAGTTCAGAGGGCTGTTTGACTTGGCGTTCGATATTTGGGAGACTTCTTCCGCGCAGGACGACTATGTCCTGACCCATTTGGCCTCGTCGATCGACGGGGCTTTTTGCATGCCCGAAAACACCTGAACGCAGTCCCAGGCCTCCGCCGTCGGCGGGGGCCTCTCGTCGTATCTGGAGGAAATCTTGGACCTCACCCTCGTCGTCGTCTTCGTAGCCCTGGTGGTCGCACTCGTTCTGGGCTCGCTCGCCCTGCTGGTGTTCCTGATCGCCTACATCGTGCGGGTCTGCGTCGCGAAGGCCCGGACCCAGGACATGCCGGTCATGGTCCAGCAGTTCATCGGACTGATCGGGGCCCTGGAGAAGTACACGCCGCGCCACCAGGGGGTGCGCCAGCTCGCGGCTCCGCTCCGCAGCGCCCAGATCGGCCAGCAGAACGGCGCGCCCGCCCCATCCCCCACTCCGCAGCCGCCGGTCATCCCCGGGCAGGTCGTCGGGCCCTCAACCGCCGCGGCGCCCGCCGGCGGTGCCCAGTGACGCGCCGCCCGGCCGCCGGTGACCCCACCGCCCGCGCCGCGACCACCAACGCGCTGACGCTCAGCCCGCGCGCGCGGGAGAGCGTCGGGATCCTCATCGAGATGGTCGCCACCCTGGACCTCTCGGACGCCGAGGTCCGCAGATGGACCGGCAAGACCAGGTCTGCCCTGTACACGGAGTACCGGAGGAAGGTGTCCTTCAACCATCACACGGATGTGAGCGTGAGGGTCCTGGAGGAGATCCAGGACCTGGCCGACGGCCTGCCCCCCGAGCTGAAGGCTGCGGTGCACGCGGTGGAACAGAGCATGCTCCGCCCCTGCGAGCGGTGCGGGGAGCTCAGGGTCCCGCCCCCGAGCCGGGCCGGCGGCCAGCCGCGGCGCTTCTGCTCGAACGCCTGCCGGCAGGCGGCCCACCGACAGCGCACGCGCCGGACGACCGACTGACCGACCCCCGCTCGTCGGGGTGACGGAGAGCCCGATCGGCGGGTGGCAGCCACACCTCGATGGTGACCGCCACCCGCTGACCGGGCTCTCCGCCACCCCGACACCCGAGAGACCCACATGGCGTCGTGACGTCACGACGCCGGAACACCACAACATCAGCCAGGGCCGGGGTCGGCGGGCCGGACCGGGCAGTCGGCCACGCAGGGTGCGCCTCCTCGCGTACGCGCACGTCCGCGTACCTCGGGAGCCGGGGAACGGCGGCGCGGCCCGTTTGGTGAGCGTGAAGAGTGACCGGGCGGCCAGGACGGGGGCTCGTCCGCCTGGCGCCGGGCTACCGGCACGGGGCCAGGCGGCCGGCGGATTTTCCGTGGCCAGGCACCGGCCCGCCGGCGGGCCCGGCCGGTTGTGGTTGGAGCGACCATCACTCTGGGCCGCAGCTGTCCGGCTACGCCCCCCGACCCGCCGTCGGACGGCCGACACACCAGCACGTCCCGGATCATCTTGAACGGCTCGGCTCATCTGATAGAATGCCTTCGGCACTCAACAGCGCACACTGAGTGCCGACTTCGGACCAGACAAGTAGTCACTGAAGGCCTTCGAAACCGGCTGCCGCCACGCTGAGGCCTTCGGGTTGGACCCCGCTCTGTTACCGAACGACAGCATTACGCATTGAGGTTCTGAAGCGCTGGCAGATCTCAACCAGACCACCTGAGGGTGGTCAGGTTGAGGCTGCCCTTTGCTGCTCTGATCTGGCCATCCTTCCCACCCGAAGGAAGACGCCCTTGAGCAGCCAGCAGTCCACGACCCCGCCGAACAAGGGCGTGTGGGTCCTCGTGGCCACCCTCCTCTCCCTCCTCGCAGCCATCGTGGGCGGCATCCTCACCGTGGTGAAGGGGGAGTCGATCGCGGCCGCCTTCCTCTACGGCGGGGGCGCGTTCACGATCGCCCTTCCGGTCACGATCGTCGTGTTCAAGGAGCTCAACCTGCTCTGACCAGCTCCGACGGCCAGGGGCGCACCACGCGGTGCGCCCCGCCGCCTCCCCCCGGCGTTCCTCCCGCGCCGCGGCCGAGCGTGGCCCTGCACCGGCGGCGAGCAGCAGGCCGTCGGCCTCGTCCGTCGGGCCGGTGTTCGAACGTCCGTCGGCGATCCCCTGTCGAGCCGGCGACCCGGCGCAGCAGGGCGTCAGTCGGTGGGCACGCCCAGGGCGCAGCTCCGGTCCGATCAGGTGGCTGGTGGCATCAGAATCGGTCGGCGACCTCGTCGTTGCTCGCCGTGGCGGAGCATCCAGTGAATGTCGTGGACGGTGCATGTCTCCAGGTCGGCGACGAGCGGGACTGCGCCGTAGACCGATGGATCCTCCAGAAAGGCCACCACTGGGTCCACGATGTCGTCCTCCCCGTCCCTGCACCACCTGACGGTCCATCCTGCCGGAGCCGGGATGCTGTGTTCGTAGCCGGCGCTCTCGCGGACGGCCCGGAAGCCGGGTTGCTTGCTGGCCTGGACGAGGCGTCCGGCTCGGCGG
The DNA here is from genome assembly GCF_001279805.1 of Streptomyces sp. XY431. Taxonomy (NCBI): domain Bacteria; kingdom Bacillati; phylum Actinomycetota; class Actinomycetes; order Kitasatosporales; family Streptomycetaceae; genus Streptomyces; species Streptomyces sp. XY431. Next base: position 10,916 of record NZ_LGDO01000107.1, on the reverse strand, counting down.
TCCAGGATCAGGGCGTTGCGGTCATCGTCCCAGTCCGCAACCGGCCTGAGCTCCTCCAACTCCGTTCCTTGCTGCACGACGGTGAATACTGCAACCCAGCGCGGGCCGGTCATGCGTCTCTCCTGTGTCAGAGGTCGTTTTCGTCCGATATTTCATCCCGGAATCAGATGTCTAGTCTGTGATGCCGGGTCACGCCAGGAATGGTGTTCTCGCTGCTGAGGCGGCGGGCCATGAGGTCGGTCATGGCGAGGTGGATCATGGCTTCGGAGCGGGTCGGGAGGGCTTCGTAGTCGCGGGCGAGGCGGCGATGGAGCATGAGCCAGCCATAGGTCCGCTAGACCGTCCACCGCTTCGGTATCGGGGTGAATCCCCTGGTGCCGGGCCTCACCGCGGCCACGCTCAGGCGCCCGTGGGGGCGGCGGCCCACGGGTCCGGGACGGGCGTGGCGGTGATCCACCCGGTGGGTGCCTCGTAGGCCATCTGCGAGGTGACGTGGCAGATGCGCGGCACCCGGTCCCCGTCGAACAGCACCTTCAGCTGCTGCCCGGCGGTGTCCACGATGACGCCCTCACGGCCGTCGTGGCGGGTGCGACCGCCGAGCTCGACGCGGATGCCGAGGCGGCTCTCCAGCGCGTAGTAGGTAGATGTGCTCGAGGTCCGCGGCCTGGCGCTCGTCGGGCCGCCGGCGGGCAGCCAGGTGCACGCTGTTGAGGTCGGTGCCGATCACGGTGTGGTTCATGGTGAATTTCTCCGTCCGGGTCAGTAGGACACGTCGATCGCTTGGATTCCGGTGAATTCGACTTTGAGGCCGGCGGCGCGTCCGCCGTCCTTGAAATAGATTTCCTGGAAGCCCTCGGCCATGATTTCACGCATCTCTTGGTCGCTGGCGCCCTGGTCCTGGGCGGCGAAGAGGCGTTCGGCGTAGGCCGGGGGGAGGTGGACCGTCAGCGGGCGCAGGCGGGGCTCGTCGGTGGTGCCGGTGGGGGCGGTGTAGCCGAAGTACGCCCGGACCTCGACGGTGATGCCGCCGGTGCTGGCTGCCTGGTTGCGGGCCTTGCGGCGGATGCCGGGCTGCCACACCTTCTGGAGTTCGCGGACCAGGGCCTCGCGCAGTGCGGAGCGCGGGTGCTTGCGCCGGCCTGTGAGGTAGCGGCGGACGGTGTTCGGGTCGACGCCGAGGGCGGCGGCGACGGCCTTCTTGTCGCCCTTGGCGGCCTTCACCAGGGCCCGCATCTGGGCCTGCGCGGATTTCGGCAGATCCTGGGTGAAGTGCTCGGGTGCGGCCCGGTCGAGCGCGTCGGTGATCTCCTCCACGGTCTGCTCCTACTTTCCGTCGACGTCGTTGGCGTCGTAGCCCTTGATGTGGCGGGCCGGGTTGATGGGCTGGTCGCGCTCGAGCCAGTCGACGACGGTCAGCATCTGCTGGACGCCCTCGACCTTCGACAGGCCCGGCGTCGCGCCGAGGCGGAACGTGCCGGGCAGGACGCCCTTGCCGGAGCCGGTGAGCGGCAGGAAGTCCAGCGGGCTGGGTCCGGGGGAGGCGTAGACGACGCAGTCGTTGTTGACGCCGAGCGGGTAGCGGCCGCCTGCCTTCGCGACGTTGGCCATCTTGCGGTGCATGTTCACGCGGGCCTTGGCGATGACGGCGGCCCGGATGTCCGGGCGCCAGGTCGGCCGCTCCAGCGCGGACCACGGCTCGCCCTTCTTGTAGGTGACGCCCTGCGGGCGCTCGCGCAGCTTGCCGATCCCGAACTTCACCGTGCTCTTCACTGCGGACAGCACCATGGCGATCTGGTGGTGGCGCCACGCGGCCGAGGCGAGCCGGTCGTCGCCCATCTGAGCCAGGTGGGCCAGGCCCTCGGCGGCGAGCGCGGTGCGCAGGGCCTCGAGGTCCTCGCCCGCGTTCTTGAGGAGGCGGTGGGCGGTCATCGCGGCGAGGAAGGTCCGCTCGTCGGTGTCCTTGTCGACGGGGATGCCGGCCTCGGCCATGGTGGTCACGTAAGCCTCGCGGAGGCGGTCGTGCCACGGGTCGAGGTAGGCGCCGGTGGTCTCGCGCAGGTATGCCTCGATGGGGGCGACGTCGTGGCCAAGCTCGACGGCGTAGGCGACGGTGGGGGTGGTGTACCAGGCCGGGCCGGTCGGCGGCTTGCCGGTGGGGGTGAACGGGGAGGGCAGGCGCGGGTCGGTCGGGATGTGGGAGAGGTCGACGAACCAGCTTCCCGGCTTCTTCTTGTCGAAGGCCGGCTGCCTGACGTGGACCGGGCCGGACAGCCCGACGCTGAGGCGGGCGGCGGCGGCGAGGTAGGCGGTGTTGATGTCGATGCCCACGGCGAACGGCTCGATCATCTCCGCCTCGGAGAGGGTCTCGACCGGGCGGATCCACTGGTAGGACTCCTCGTCCAGGAACCCGCCCGTCCAGCCCTGAGCGGCCGGGTGCTCCAGCGGAACCTCCGGCGGCGCCGCCTCGTAGACGTCGGTCAGCGCACCCGGGTTCGGTCCCGACACCCACCCTCCGGTCACCTCGTCGCGCACCGCCCGGGTCGGCGGGCGCAGCGCGGTCATCAGTTCCAGGCCGCAGGTGGCGGTGGAGCCGCGGGGGGTGATGACGCGTTGGGCGTAGATGCCCAGCACGCGGGCCAGGTCCGGGGCCGGCAGGTCCGCGGCCGCGCCCCAGGCGCGGGTGTCCAGGGCGCGCCAGGGCAGGACGGCGAGCTGCACGCACTGGCGGCGGCCGTCCTTGACCGGCTTGTAGATGCGGGCCCAGGGGCCGAAGCCGCGGCGGGTGAGCTGCCACTTGGAGCGGGCGAGGGCCTTGACGACTTTGTGGTCCTCCGGCAGCCGCTGCGAGCGGCGGGTGGCCGGGTCGTCGTCCAGGGTGGCCGGCAGCCCGAACTTCTCGGCCGCCTCGGCGGTGAGCACGATCAGCGGGTCGCCGTCCTTGCCGTTGCGGTGCAGCCGGGCGGTGCCCAGGCCGGACTCGCCCAGTGCCCAGGTGACCAGCTGCGCCAGCGTGGTGGCCGGGCATTCCAGGAGAAGGCCGCCGATCCCGTAGGCGGTGCCGTCGCCGTCCAGCACCACCAGGGGGCCGTTGGCGAACTGGCCGGTGGAGAACTCCGCCGGCCGCGCGGCACGGCGCAGCACCGGCGGCTGCGACTGCCCGGCCCGTACCGGCCGCCGGGCGGGGACGGTGCGGGGGCGGTCGTCGGGGTCGTCCTCGACGTCCTGCGATGCCTCCTCCGCGGCGGCGTCTTCGACCTGGGTGTCGGTCTGCGGTGCGGCGGCCGGGGCCGGCTCCCGGGTGGCCGGAGCGAAGGCGGCCGGCACCTGGTCGACGGTCGCGGCGGCCGGCTCGGAGGTCGGGGTCGGGTACTTCGCCGCCCAGCCCTCCAGCAGCCGCACGTACGCCTCCAGGCGCGGCGGCTTCGGCTGGCTGCGGCCGTTCTCGTAGTTCTTCACGGTCTGGACCGTCGACTGCAGCGCCTTCGCCAGCTGCGCCTGGGTGACCCCGGCGGCCTCGCGAAGACGCGCACGCTCGGCCGGGTCCGGCAACTGCGGCCCCGGTTCCTGGCCGGCCAGCAGCGCGTCGACCGCCGCGAACAACTCGTCCTGCGTGGGCATGAAGCCTCACCTCCAGGACCGAACCTAGCACGCCTTTAGCCAAAGCCTTTAGCTCTTTCCTTTATTTAAGAAATTTAACTCTTGAGAGTTATGTGTGGAGCTCGATTGACCCCTCCGCCTCCGCTCGGCACGGGCGCCGGAATGTGCCGGCACCTCCCTCGCAACAATTATCGTCACTTCGACGAGAAGGAGAGTATGCTGGAGCCCTCGCGAACGCTGGGACAGTCCAGCCCGCATGCCGTTCCAGGAGCACTCCCATGGCAGTTGACGCTTCGCCCGATCAGCCGGCACCCGGGCTGCTGGTCCCTTCCGGCGCCGCGGTCGAGCCGCTCACGGCCTTGGCGATGAACGTGCACAGCAGCCCCGGCGTGTACGCCCTCCTGCTCGGCTCCGGCATCTCGATCGCCTCCGGGGTGCCCACCGGCTGGGGCATCGTCACCGACCTGGTCTCCAAGGTGGCCACCGCCCAGTTCCCGGACGACCCCGCGGCCGCCGCCGAGGCGGCGGGCGACCCCGAGCACTGGTGGAACGAGACGTTCGGCGAGCCGCTGGGCTACTCCTCCCTGCTCGCACGCGCCGGGCAGTCCGCCGCCGCCCGGCAGGCGCTCCTCGACGGCTACTTCATCCCGGCCGAGGGCGAGGAGAGCACCGACAAGGCACCCACCGACGCGCACCGAGCCATCGCCCACATGATCAAGCGCGGTGCGTTCCGGGTGGTGCTCACCACCAACTTCGACCGGCTGATGGAGCGGGCGCTGGAGGAGGTCGGGCCCCGCCCCAGGTGATCAGCCGCCCCGCCCAGCTCGACGCCATGAAGCCGCTGGCGCACGCCCGAGTGACCATCATCAAGCTTCACGGCGACTACGCCGACCTGACCCAGCTCAACACCGTCGACGAGCTGGAGAAGTACGACGAGGCCCAGCAGCGCTTCCTGGAACGGGTACTGGACGACTACGGGCTGATCGTCTGCGGGTGGTCGGCGGACTGGGACAAGGCACTCGTGCGCGCCGTGGAGGGGACGCGTTCTCGGCGCTACCCGATGTTCTGGTCGACTCTCGGCACACTCGGCACCGCCGCGCAGCAGCTGGTGACCCAGCACGGTGCCAGCGTCATCCGCGGAATGGACGCGGACGATCTATTCACCGGCCTGGAGAAACGGCTGGAGGCGCTGGACCGGATGTCGGCGCCGCCGGTGAGCCGGGACATGGCCGTGGTCCAGCTGAAGAAGGCGCTCCCCGACCCGGTCAAGCGGATCGACCTGTTCGACCTTCTGCACCAGCACACCATGCAGGTGGTCGACGCGGTGGCCACGCACCCGGTGCACGGCGATACGGCGACCTTCGCGAAGAACGTGGAGGGCATGCGGCAGGATACGGACACCCTGCTGCACCTGCTGGCCGCCGGCGTATTCCACGACGACGGCACCCACCAGGAGCTCTGGCTCAAGGCGGTGGAACGACTGGTGCGCCTGCGCGACACCTCCCCCAGCGGCCCGTACTCGCGGTCCCTGGATAACCTGCGGCACTACCCCGCCCTGCTCGCCACCTGGACCATGGGGGTAGCCGCCGTCCTCGCCCGGCGCGAAGGGCTGATCGCCACGCTGCTCACCAAGCCGCTCTGGGCCGCCCCGGGCTCCAACGGCGTCCCGGAAGTACCAGCCAGCTACCTCAACCCGTGGAACGTCCTCGACACCGGGGCCACCCACACCATCTGCCACCCGGACAACGGCAGCACATGGCACTACCCCCAGGGACGGCTGCTGGCGGAGGCGGTTCGGGAACCGCTGCGTCTGGTCGAACCCGACGACCAGCTGTTCCAGGCAGCCAACGACCGGTTCCAGCTCCTCGTCTCCCTCCTCGGCATGGACACCGACGGCCCCGAGTGGAGCCGGGCACCTTGGGCAGGCGACTTCCTGGCGGACTCCCGTTGGGGCTACAACGACAACGGCCCCGCCGGAGCCCTCCAGCGGGAGATCGGTCCCGACTGGCCGCTCCTACGCGCCGGAGCGTTCGGCGGAGACCCCGAGCGCGCCAAGGCGGCATTCACCGCCCTGAACACCTGGCGGAACGCGAACCAGCGGCGGTGACCACGACCGACCTCCGTCGCCGAAGGTTTCAGCAGCCCAGGCCAGACCGCAGGACGCAAGCCATGTCTTCGGGCAACTGGACGTCCCCTGACGGATCCGCTCGCTTCTCGCTGCGGGCCGAGGCCGACGCAACGCCGCCCCCGGCCGGCCGGTTCTGCACCCGGCGGCCCAGGGACGGCGCGTCGGCCGGGTCAGGGCCGCCGGTTGAGGAGCAGTCCGAGGATGGCGCGGGCTTCGCGTCGGCGGGCAGGGTTGGGCGCGGCGAGCGCGGTGAATGCCAGGACGGCCAGGGTGAGCAGGTAGCCAGTAACCGAGGTGGCCAGGGCGAGGGTGGCGGGGTCGTGAGTAGGGGGCATCGGCGGCTTCCGTTCGGCGGGTTCCTGCCCGCACCGGCGCGGTGCGGGCAAGAGTTGGTGACAGGTCAATGGAGGCGAGCCCCCAGAGCCGACCGGGGATGGCGGCTCCGGGTAGGTCCTGCACTACGGGTGCCGAACCTGTGGCGGGTTCAGCTCAGGCCCGCGTACTCCTCGATGCGGTCGGCCAGGCGGCGGTCGGGGCAGGGGACCAGGCCGTCGGTGTCGTCGTCGGTGTGCATGACCAGCCGGTCGACCTCGGCGGTCAGTGCGCCGGTCGGGGCGGTTGGCGTGGTGGTGCGGGTGTCCATGGCGATGGGGGCGGTGCGGAAGTAGCCGGGCATGTCGGGGACCGCGGGGGCGGGGACGCCGAGGGCGAGGGTCTCGTCGGAGTGGACGGCCTGCTCGAACCAGAGCCGGGCTTCCTGGATCTCCCCGCGGCCGAGGTGGTGGAGGTAGAGGCACCAGGCGGAGGTGCGGTCGCGGGCGCCGGCGCCGATCTTCCACCAGAACTCGGCGCTGACCGGGTGCCCCGCGAGGTAGAGGATGCAGCCGAAGAGCCGGAAGCCCTCGATCTCCTGGGTGATGTCCTCGACCCGGCCCCGGTGGCGAGGGCGCCGCCGGCCGGCACCGGAGCCGGTGGGACACTCGGCGAGGTCGGCCAGGTCGGCGAGCGCGGCGAGGTCGGCGATACGGGCCGGCGGGGTGGTGCTGATCTCGGTGGCGACCACCGACTCCAGGCACTGCCGGGCCTGCTGCTGCTCGGCCCACCAGTCCGGGGGCGGCTGCTGGCCTCGGCGGATCCGGGCGACATCCGCCGAGATGCGGCGCAGCTCGGCGGGGACGTCGAAGGTGTCGGCGGGTCCGGCGGTGGGGTCGGTGGCGGGGGTGGGGATGAGGTCGTCGAGGTGGTGTTCGGGGTTCATCGTTCGGCTCCTTCGCGGCGGGGCCCGGGGACGGCGGTGCGGCGCAGGACGTGGCGTTCGGTGAGGCGGCGTTCGAGGCCGGCGAGCGCGCGGCGGTAGTGGTAGTCGGCGGTGCGTGGGTGGATGCCGAGGACCTGGGCGGTGTACTCGCAGGTGTAGCCCATGGTCCTGCGCAGGATGAAGACGTCGCACTGGCGGGCCGGGAGTTCGGCGAGGGCGGCGTAGAGGCCGGCGCCGCCGTCCACGGCGGACAGGGCCTGGTGCATCTGGTCGAGCGTGCGGCGGACGACGCGCAGGCGGGCGGCGAGGTCGGTCTCGCGCTGGAGGCGGTGCACCCGGTACATGACCGCGCCGGCCAGCACGTCCCAGGTGTGGGACTCGAAGTCGGGGCCGGCGAGGATCTCGGCCCAGTGGAGAGCGAGGTGGGTGAAGACCTCGCGGACCACTTCGTCGCCGGCCGCCCGGTCGCCGAGCATCTCGGCGGCGTAGGAACGGAAGCTCCTGTGCTTGACGAGGAAGTAGGCCTCGAAGTCGAGGGGGAGGTCGACGGGCTCGTCGTGCACAGCCGGGCCTATCCCGCTTCCCGTGAAGGTGTCGTCGTTCATCGGGCCGCTCCTGCCGGGGCGGGCGCCGCGGCGTCTGCGGCGCCGGGTGCCGGTCGTCGGCGGTCGCGGGTACGGACAGGCCGCCCGAGAGCGGCGGCCGTGTCACGAAGGGCGTCCATCTGACTCTTTCGGTCGGATACGGCGTCAAGTCCTGCACGCCGGGGTCACCTTGTGGCCCACACCCAGACAACCAAAAGCGACGGCCGGTTCACGCATACGGTCTAAGCAGATTTCACACAAAGACTCGCGCTGACTACCCAGTGCAACCATTCCCGCCTGCACGCCATATCCCCACGTGCCCCGACTGCGACAGGGGCGGCTACCCTTGAGTATTCAATTAGTCACCCAGGGTCACAAATGTGACCAGCGTCACTCATTCCGTATGCCGACCTCCTGCACCTTTCCCGATCGCCTCCTTCAGGAAGGAGGCCCTCCTGGGGCGCGGCTCCCCGTTCCCGGCCGTCCGGCGGCGGGTCGGGAACGGCCACAGCACCCGCGTGCCCGTCCACGCCGAGCGGTCCCGTGAAGAACCGTGCGGAGGCCCGGACCGGGGCCCGGCAGCGGAGCCGCTGACGCGCCCTTCACGAACGGCACGGGAGTCAACAACACACCGAGGACGCGCCGCCGCTGAGTGACGGTGCCGAGACGGGCACACGCGCTCCGATAGTCGTGACGCATGACCACCTCCAAGTGGCGCCGCGGCGCCACCGCGCTGACCGCCACCGCCCTCGCGCTGCTCGCCGTCCCGGCCCAGGCCTCTCCCGTCCCGGCCGCCGCGCACCGCGCCGGCGAGACGGTGTCCACCACGTTCTTCGCGGCCATCGACGCGCTCGACGTCGCCGACGAGCGCCGCGACGGCTACGTCCGCACCGCCTACAAGCACTGGACCGACGCCGACCGCAACGGCTGCAACGCCCGCAAGGACACCATCATCAGCGAGGCGCTCGAAGCGCCCGAGGTCGGCCCCGGCTGCACCCTCACCGGCGGCACCTGGTTCTCCCCCTACGACGACGTCCTCGTCACCGACGCCTCCGGCCTCGATGTCGACCACCTCATTCCGCTCGCCGAGAACTGGGACTCCGGCGGCTACACCTGGACCGCGAAGGAGCGCGAGCAGTACGCCAACGACCTGGCGGACCCGCGGACCCTCATCGCCGTCACCGCCCGCTCGAACCGCGGCAAGAGCGACAAGGACGTCACCGACTGGCTGCCGCCCGCCGTCGAGTACCGGTGCCACTACACCCAGGACTGGGTCGCGGTGAAGACCCGCTGGGGCCTGTCGGTCGACCCCGCCGAACTCTCCGCCCTCCACCGCCTCGCCGCCGACTGCGACAACGCGCCGATCACCGTCGTCCTCGCACGCTGACCACCCGAACCGCCCCCGTTCGTCTGCCCGGCCGCCACCACTCGGGCACGCGCACCCGACCTTGAGACGGGCCACCGGAACCGACGGTCCCGGTGGCCCGTCCACGAGGCGCCGACCGCCACCCCGCGCTGCGCCCGGCCGCGTTCGGCACGACCCGAACGTCCCCACCGGGACCGGGCCGCGGCGCGGGAGGAGGCCAGCACCCGCGCTCCGGCTCTACCCGAGAGCGGCGACGGCCGTACTCTCCCCCTCACCACGCGCGCCAGCAGCGGCATCCGCCACGCAGACAGTGCCCGTCGAGTCCGGCAGCCACAGCTCTGCGCTGCGCGCCCGCACCGCCGACCCCCGGCCGGTGACCGACACCTTCGCCCGGCGGCCGGTCAACTGCCCCCAACCGTCCCCGAGACCCGACCACCGGCCCACCGTGACCTGCAGCCGCAGTTGGGCGCCGGGCCACGGGCCGGGAGTGAGCAGCACGGTGCCGGTGCGGCGCAGGTGGGCGGCGAGGCGGTCGAGGGTGCGCGGGGGCAGGCCGGTCGGGGCGGCGGCGAGCACGACGGGGCAGGCGGCGGCGAGTGCGGTGATCACCTCGACGGCGTGCTCGCCCGGGTGGTCGACGACCAGCAGGCGGCGCAGGTCGAGGCCGTAGCCGGCGGCCGCGGCGAGGCCGAGGTCGGGCAGGCCGACCGCGGCCGTAAAGGCGCAGCGGTCGGCGGTGGCGGGTCCGGCGGCGAGGGCGAGGAGCAGGGAGGTGTCTGTGGCCTCGGTGATCGTGCCTTTGGCGAGGCCGCCGTGCGGCAGCAGGCCGGCCAGGGGTGCGAGGACGGGCAGGACCGTGGCCTCGGCCTCGCGGGCGCGGGTGGCGGGGGACGTCGCTTCGAGCAGGCCGGCGAGGCGCTCGCGGCGGTCGTCGGCGGGTGCTGGGGCTGGGGTCGCTCTCATGCGGGCCCTGCGGGGGTGGTCGGGGTGGGCGGTTCGGCGCTCACCGCGGGTGCGTCGGCCTCGACGGCGGTCTTGTCGGTGGGTGGTTCGGGCTGGGTGAGGGGGCGCAGGGCGGTGCGGTCGGCGATGACCCAGGCGGCGGCCTTGTCCTCGCCCCAGCGGGCGTGCGCGATCCATGGCAGTCCCGGGCCCGGGCGGCGCCGGGCCGTCACCAGGGCCGAGCGCCACTCGCCTGCCGCGCGCAGCCAGGCCAGGCGCCAGCACCGGTCCGCGCCGTCCGGGTCCGGGGCGCCGGCCAGCTCGCCGGGCACCACAACGGCGTCCTGCCACCGGCCGAAGTGCGGTGCGGCGGCCGGGGGCGGGCCTGTGGGTTCGGGCAGCGGGCGGATCCGCTCCGGGTCGAACAGGAACCACCCCCACCCTTGGTCGACCGTGCCGTCGGCGTCCCAGCGCACATGCGCCACCCACACCGTGGCGCCGGGCGGGCGCCGCCACACCGTGAGCATCCCCGCCCGCCATCCTCCGCCGAGCCGCACCTCCACCAGCCGCCACCTGCGGACATCCCGCGAGGCGCCGGGCAGCGTCATCAGCTCCCGAGGCGCCCGCTCCGCGTCGCCCGGCATCGGGGCCGGGTACGCGGGACGGGAGAACGGTACGGATTCGGTCACGAACACCATTATTCGAACTTTCGTTCGAGTGATCAAACGTCAGCCCCTCCACTCCCCCACTGTGGAAGAAGCGCAGCACAGCCAAGCCGGTGTTCACCGGTCGGTCGGGCGAGCGCGACGCCGCCTCCGGCGGCTGGGCTGTCGGAGGCGGTGGTCTACGCGTTTCACGCCCGGAGAAGGCGCGTCGGGCGGAGTCAGGGCCTGCGGTCGAGGAGCAGCGTGAGGATGGTGCGGGCTTCGCGGCGCCGGGCGGGGGTGGGGGCCGCGATGGCGGTGAGGGCCAGGGTGGCGAGGGTGAGGAGGTAGCCGGCGGCCGAGGTGGCCAGGGCGAGGGTGGCGGGGTCGTGGGAGG
>NZ_LGDO01000106.1:0-24831 GCF_001279805.1 Streptomyces sp. XY431 | reverse complement strand
CCCCCGAAGCCCACGCCGACCCCGACGCCCACCCCGACGCCCGCCCCGACGCCGCCCGCGACCGTCCCGGCCGTGCCGGTGCCGACCCCGCCGCCGGTGCCGACGCCCGAGGTGCCGCTGCCGCCCGTGCCCGAGGTGGTGGTGCCGACGCCCACCGTGACGCCGAGCCTGCCGACCCAGCCGCCCACGGCCGTCCCGACCCCGCCAGCGCCGACCGACTTCTGGGCCGACGACCTGCCGGTGGTCAGGTCGTCGCACAACCGGGTGCCGCCGCCGCGGCCGAGCATCCGGGAGAACGGCAGCGACTGGTTCTGGCAGCGGGAGAGCGTCTCGGTCGCCGGCGCCGAGCACCGGCACGGCATCAGCGTGCACGCGCCCGCGGCCACGGTGGTCGACCTCAACCGGAGCTGCACGTCCTTCGACGCGGTGGCCGGGATGGACGACCTGACCCTCGCCGTCGGCGGGGTGGTCTTCTCGGTCCAGGGCGGCGACGGGCGGACGCTGTGGAGCTCGCGCACGCTGCGGGCGGGCGACCCGGCGGTGCCGGTCCATGTGCCGCTCGGCGGGCAGACCTCGATCCGGCTGGTGGTGGCGCCGGCGAACGGCATCTGGTCGGCGCTGAACATCGCCGACTGGGCCGAGGCCCGCTTCAGGTGCGTCTGAAGCGGGCCCCAGGAGCGGAGGTCCGCCCGGTGCGGGGCGGGCCTCCGGGTCAGACGGCGCAGGAGCCGTCCGCGCACGCCTCGCCGGCCGGGGCGACCTGCACCGGGGCCGGCCGGCGCTCGCCGATCTCGGTGGCGACCTGCTCCAGCACCTGGCGGAAGGTCTCGGCCTCCTGGCCGCCCTGGACGGCCCACTTGCCCTCGAAGACGAAGGTCGGCACGGCGGTGATGCCGATCTCGCGGGCCTCGGCCAGCTGGGCGCGCACCTCGTCGGCGCCCTCCTCGCCGGCCAGGTAGGCCGTCACCCGGTCGCGGTCCAGGCCCGCGGCGACGGCGACCTCGGTGAGCGCGGTGCGGTCGCCGACGTCCACGCCGTCGCTGAAGTGCGCCTTGAGCAGGGCCTCCTTGAGCCGGCCCTGGACGGCCGCGCCGTACTCGGTCTCGGCGAGGTGCAGCAGCCGGTGCCCGAGGAAGGTGTTGGCGTGCAGGGCGGCGTCGAAGTCGTAGCCGATGCCCTCGGCCCGGCCCAGCTCGGCGACCCGGGCGTCCATCGCGACGGACTGCGGTCCGTAACGCTCGGCCAGCCACTCACGGTGCGGGCTGGCCGTGGCCGGGGCGTCCGGCACCAGCTGGTACGGCCGGTAGACCACCTCGACGTTCTCCTTGCCCGCGAAGCCGTCGAGCGCCTGCTCGAAGCGGCGCTTGCCGATGTAGCACCAGGGGCAGGCGATGTCGGAGTAGATCTCGACCTTCATGACGGGGGCTCCAGAGGGGGTGGGGACGGGGTCCGAGATGGATGAACGATGAACCATCTCGGGACATTCCCGGCGTTCGCTCAGGCCTCCGGAGGGGCGGGGACGATCAGGACCGGGCAGGCCGCGTGGTGGACCAGGGCGCCGCTGACCGAGCCCAGCAGGAGCCGGGCGAAGCCGCCGTTGCCCCGGGTGCCGGCCACCACGGTGTGCTGCCGGGCCGAGGAGGCGAGCAGGACCTCGATCACATTGCCGAGCACCACGTGCAGGGACATCTCGGCGGTGCAGGGGTGGGCGCGGGCCCGCTGGACGGCCACCACCGCTCGGCGCAGGCCGTCCGCCATCGACTCGACCAGGGTCTCCACGCTCTCCTGGACCAGTTCGGCCATCCCCGGCGGGTAGCCGGTGGGCGCCGGGTTGACGACGGCGAGCACGTACAGCGGCAGGCCGTGGGCCTCGGCCTCGGTCATCGCCCGGTCCAGAGCCCAGAGCGAGCCGTCCGAGCCGTCGCAGGCCGCGAGCACCCCGGGCGGGCGGTTCGTCGGGAGCCGCCCGAGCACCGAGAGCACGACGGGGACGGACGGGTCGGGACCGGCACTGGTCACCACGGCCTCCGGGCGGGGGAAGGGGACGGGATGCTCGCCATGATCGCCGCCCGGTGCCGCCCCGTGCCCGAGCCGCGCCGGGAGCCTCGGGAGCGCCGGGAGCGGGGCCGCGCGGGTGCGCGGGGTCGGGCGGCCGCGCCGGGGTCAGGAGAGGCGGGGCGGGGACAGGGCGGGGTGGACGGGGTGCGGGAGGCCGGTCCAGCAGGCGCCGTGGCGGCGGGCGCGGACGCGGCGGAGCCAGAGCTCGGTGGCGACCAGGTCGGCGAGACCCGCCAGGGCGGCGGGCGACAGCGGGGCCGCCGGGTCGGCGGCGCGGTCGAGCGCGGCCCGGACGGCGGGGAGGTCGATCAGCCCGGCCTCGGCGAGCAGCGGCGCGTCGAAGAGTTCGGCCAGGCCGTCGGCGGCGAGCCGCAGGCCCGCCCGGACGGCGAGGGCGCGGTCGGGGCGCGGGCCGCGGCCCCAGTCGGGCGGCAGGTCGGTGCGGCCGGCGCCGGCCAGCACGGCGTGCAGCAGCGCGTGCCGGGCGCCGGGCTGGAGCCGGACCTCGTCCGGGAGCAGCCGGGCGGCCCGCACCACCTGGTTGTCGAGGAAGGGCGCGTGCAGGCGCTGGCCCGGCTGTTCGGTGGCGTGCACCAGCGTGCGGAAGCCGCGCGCGTGCCGGTGCAGGGCGTGCCGGGCCCGGTACGCGCCGGGGTTGTCCCCGGGCGCCGGTTCGCGCGCCGCCAGCCGCAGCCGCAGTGCGACCGCGGAGAGCGCCTCGTCGGACAGCCAGCGGGCGGCGGGCCCCGGGACCACCCAGGCGAGGTCGTCCGCCGAGCGCGCTCCGGCCGTGCCGGCGCCGTCGGGCGTCCGGCGGAGGGTCAGCCGCACGGCGGCGTCGTCGAGCGCGTCCGGGTAGCGGATCCGGGCCAGCCGGTGGGCGGCGCGCAGCACGGTGAGCGGGGTCCGCAGCGCGCCGGTCAGGACGCCGGCGGCCGCCCGGTCGGCGCCCGCCAGCGCGGCCACCGGGGAGAGGAGTTCGCGGGAGCGGCCGGCCCGGACCAGGTCGGCCAGCCGGGCCGGGTGCCCGTCCAGGACCTGCCGGGCGCCGTGGCCGGTGAGGTGGTCGGTGCCGCCCGCCCCGAACCGGGCCTCGGCCCAGGCCGCGGTGACCAGTTCGGGACCGGGCTCGTCGGTGAGCGGCCCGGCGGTCGGATCGGCGCGCAGGTCCGCGTACGGGAGGGTGTCGGGGCCGGGGGCGAGCACGGTGCGGCGCAGTCGCGGGACGTCCGGGGCGAGCACCGGGACGGCGGGGGCGGTCCCGGTGGCCTCGCCGAAGGTGACGGCGGCGACGGGTTCGGAAGCGGTGCGCGGCCGGGCGGCGGCGCGGGCCCAGGAGCCCTTCACCGCCCCGGTCCGGGCCGGGCCGGCGGACCCGGGGGCGGATCCGGATCCGGACCCGGGCGTGGCGTCCGACCCGGAGCCGGACTCCTCGGGCGGCGGTCCGGTCTGCGCCGGGACGGCCCGGTAAGGCCCGGACGGATAGGGTGCCACCGCGCCGGCCGGGCCAGCCGGACCGGCCGGTCCGGCGGCGGGCGGCACCGCGGCGGCGAGCAGCGCGACGGTGGCGGAGGCCGTCCCGTAGGAGAGGTCGACCCCGAGCCTGGCCCGCCCGGACGGACCGGCCGGCAGCGGGGCCGGACCGGCCGGGCTGGTGCGGACCCGGAACCGGACCGACTCCAGCAGCGCCCGGGTCAGCTCCCGGACCGCCGCCGCCTCGCCGCGCCCCGGCACCCCCTCGGCGCCCGGCCCGTCGTACCCCGTGAGGTACGGCCGCCCGCCGCGGACCGCGAGCGCGTGCCCGGGCGGCACCCGCCGCACCCCGAGGTAGGGGGTGCCGGTGCCGAGCGCCTCGGGCGCCTCGGGGCAGGCGAGCCGGGCGGCCAGGTGGCCGGTGTCCAGCGGTGCCCCGACCAGGTCGGCGAGCGGCAGGGCCGCCGTGGCGTACGCGGTGCCGTCGCCCCAGGGGGTGTGGAAGACCGGCCGGGCCCCGGCCAGGTCGGTGAGCAGCACGGTGGAGCGGGTGCCGCTGCGCAGCACCACGGTGTAGCTGCCGGGCCAGCCGGTGAGGTGGCGGACGGCGCCGCCGCGGGCGGCGGCCAGGCCGGCGGCGAGTTCGGCGTCGGTGGCGCCGCAGTGGCCGAGCACGGCGAGCCGGAGGGTGGCGGGGCTCGCCTCGAAGGGGTCGGGCGCGGTGGCTCCGGTGGTGACCACGGCGGCGGCCCCGGGCCGCAGGGTGGCCAGACGGATCTCCTCGGGCCTCCAGTCGCCGACCGCCCAGAGCGGGTCGGGACCGGTCCACAGGGTGCGCGCGGCGATCGGGGCCACGGCTCCGGGCGGCTCGTGCGCCGGTGCGCCCGGCCGGGGCGCGCCCGTGCACCAGCCCGTCAGCCACCGCATCGCGCCTCCACCGGACGAGGATCTGCACCGCTCGGCGGGTCCGGATCCGCAGCCCGCGTCCGGCGCGCCGTCAGAGGACATGGTGCCACCGGTTGTGCGTCCGGTGACCGGAGTTGTCGTTTCCGGTGCGCGGGCGGGGCTGTTGCCGTAGGGCGGGTCCGCCGGACCACGCCGGGCGTACGGCGGTGACGGTGCGGGGTTTCGAACACCCGGACGAGCCGTTCCACCGGAGCGGCCCGGGCCTTCCCCTCCCCGGCCCGGACCGCCCCGTGGGTCGCCCTGTCATGGCCATCGCGAGATGGCCGAAAGGCGTCGCTCGGCCCGGGAGGGCATCCGCATGCCCTCCCGGACGTCGCCGCCGCCCGCGGGGATGAAGGCGGCGGCATCCCCCGGCCCGCCGGGTCCTCGACGGCGGGCCGACCCACGACCACCAGCGAATCGCCGACCAGCCGGTCGGGCCAGGGGGCACGGCCGGGCGCACATCGACACGGGACCGGAGCACGGCGCTCCGGCGCGCCGCCGGGAGACCGCCGGGCGGCCGGATCCCGGCGGTCCTGGCCAACTTCGCGACCCGCCCGCCGCCCGGCGCCGGGCGCGCGATCCCGCCATCCGGAATGCGGCCTCTTAACCCTCGGAACGCGTCCGACTACTCTAGGTACAGCAGCTTCGGCCCGGTGCCGCCCGGGCCCCGCGCACAAGGCCGCAGGAGGTGCCGCCGCCACCATGACCGTCAGCCCACGAGGACCGAACGAACGGCTCGGCACGCTCCTGACCCTGGCGCAGATCAGCAACGCGGGTCTGGCCCGCCGGGTCAACGACCTCGGCGCGCAGCGCGGGTTGACGCTCCGGTACGACAAGACCTCGGTGGCCCGCTGGGTCAGCAAGGGCATGGTGCCGCAGGGCCCCGTGCCGCACCTGATCGCCACCGCGATCGGCGGCAAGCTCGGCCGGCCCGTGCCGCTGGAGGAGATCGGCCTCGGCGACACCGACCCGGCGCCCGAACTCGGCCTGGCCTTCCCGCGCGAGGTCCCCGACGCGGTCCGGTCCGCCACCGACCTCTGGCGGGTCGACCTCGACCTGCGCCGCGGTCCCGGCGGCGGCCGCTGGAGCGACAGCCTGGCCGGCACCTTCTCGGTCGCCGCCTACGCGACCCCGGTCTCGCGCTGGCTGATCAACCCGGCCGACGGCTCGGTGGCACGAGAACTGCCGCGCGCCCCGGCCGAGTCGGGCTCGTACCGGGTCGGCCACTCGGACGCCGCCAAACTCCGCGAGGCCGCCCAGGAGGCCCGCCGCTGGGACTCCAAGTACGGCGGCGGGGACTGGCGTTCGTCGATGGTGCCGGAGTGCCTGCGGGTCGAGGCGGCGCCGCTGCTGCTCGCCTCGTACAGCGACGCGGTGGGCCGGGCGCTGTTCGGCGCGACGGCCGAACTCACCCGGCTGGCCGGGTGGATGGCCTTCGACACCGGACAGCACGAGGCCGCCCAGCGCTACTACATCCAGGCCCTGCGGCTCGCCCGGGCCGCCGCGGACGTCCCGCTCGGGGGCTATGTGCTGGCCTCGATGAGCCTGCAGGCCGGCTACCGGGGCTTCGCCGAGGAGGCCGTGGACCTCGCCCAGGCCGCGCTGGAGCGCAACCGGGGCCTGGCCACCGCCCGGACGATGAGCTTCTTCCACCTGGTCGAGGCCCGGGCCCAGGCCAAGGCCCGGAACGCGGCGGCGTGCGCGACGGCGCTCGGGGCGGCGGAGAGCGCGCTGGAGCGGGCGCGCGCCGGGGATCCCGATCCGGCGTGGATCGACTTCTACGCCTACGACCGGCTCGCCGCGGACGCCGCCGAGTGCTTCCGCGACCTCGGGGTGCCCTCCAAGGTCCGCCAGTTCACCCGGGAGGCGCTGGCCCGCCCCACCGAGGGGTTCGTGCGCTCGCACGGCCTGCGGCTGGTGGTCTCCGCGATGGCCGAGGCCGAGGCGGGCAACCTGGACGCGGCGGTCGCGGCCGGCGAGCGCGCCGTCGACGTGGCCGGGCGGATCTCCTCCCAGCGCAGCCGCGAGTACGTGGTGGAGATGCTGCGCCGGCTGGAGCCCTTCCAGGGCGAGCGCCGGGTCCGCGACCTGACCGAACGCGCCCGCGCGGTGATCGTCGCCCCGGCCTGACCGGCGGCACCCCCGCCGGACTCCGGGCGAACCCCTGACGGACACCGCGAGCCCCCGGCGTCGCCCGGCCGAAACGCCCCCGGGCCCCCTCGACCGGCCCCCGCCGTCGTGGCAGCATCGCGGACGGACGGGGGCGGTCGGACGAGGCGAGGAGCGGGCCGTGCGGTACGACGTCGACGTACTGGTGGTGGGGGGCGGGATCGTCGGGCTGGCCACGGCCCACGCGCTGACGGGCGCCCGCCCCGGACTCCGGCTCACCCTGCTGGAGAAGGAACCCGGCCTGGCCGCCCACCAGACCGGCCGCAACAGCGGGGTGATCCACAGCGGCGTCTACTACCGGCCGGGCTCGCTCAAGGCCAGGTACGCGGTGGCCGGCGCCGCCGAGATGGTGGAGTTCTGCCGTACCCACGGCATCCCGCACGAGGTCACCGGCAAGCTGATCGTCGCCACCGGGCCGGCCGAACTCGACCGGCTGCGCGCGCTGGCCGAACGCGGCCGGGCCAACGGCATCCCGGTCACCGAACTGGACCGCCGGGGCATCGCCGAGTACGAGCCGCAGGTCACCGGTGTCGCCGGCCTGCACATCGGGAGCACCGGCATCTGCGACTTCCCCGCCGTCGCCGCCACCTACGCGCGCCTCGCCCGCGAGGCCGGGGCGGAGATCCGCACCGGCACCGAACTGCGTGCGATCGCCCGACGGGCCGACGGCGTCACCGTGCAGACCTCGACCGGGGAGCTCCGCTGCCAGGTCCTGGTGAACTGCGCGGGCCTGCACAGCGACCGGATCGCCCGGCTGGCGGGCGACGACCCCGGCCTGCGGATCGTGCCCTTCCGCGGCGAGTACTACGAACTGGTCAAGGAGCGCCGGGAGCTGGTCCGCGGACTGGTCTACCCCGTGCCCGACCCGGCGTTCCCGTTCCTGGGCGTCCACCTGACCCGGGGCGTGCACGGCGATGTGCACGTCGGCCCGAACGCGGTGCCCGCGCTGGCCCGCGAGGGCTACGACTGGCGCACCGTCCGCGCCCGCGACCTGGCCGGCACCGCGGCCTTCCCCGGCACCTGGCGGATCGCCCGCCGGCACTGGCGCTACGAGGTGGGCGAGCTGCACCGCTCGCTGTCCAAGCGGGCGTTCACCTCGGCCGTCCAACGGCTGCTGCCGGCCGTCGTCCCGGCCGACCTGGTCCGGGCCACCGCCGGGGTCCGCGCCCAGGCGGTCGCCAGGGACGGCTCGCTGCTGGACGACTTCGCCTTCGCCGGCTTCGACCCCGACGACCCGCGCTCCACCCGCCGCCTGGTGCACGTGCTGAACGCGCCCTCCCCGGCCGCGACGGCCTCGCTGCCGATCGGCCGGGAGGTGGCCCGCCGGGCGCTCGCCGCACTGGACGCGGGCGGACGGTGAGGACGGCCCGCGGGGGCGGGCCCGCGCGGACGGTGAGGGCGGGCCCGGCCGGCCGCGGCGGCGGACGTGGGGCCCGTCACAGCGCCCCCGGCCCCCGCCCGGCGGCCCCGTAGACTCGGTTGATTGTGACTGCCACCGCCCCGATCCCCCAGCCCTCGCCCTCCGCCCGGCTCTCCGCGGCCCCCGCCGCCTACCCGGCGCCGATGTACCCGCACAAGGCCACCGAGGCCCAGCACAGCGAGCGGCGCATCCGCAGCTTCCAGCCGCGCCGGGGCCGGATGACCAACGCCCAGGCGGGCGCACTGGACCGGAGCTGGGAGACCTACGGCATCGCGATCGACGGCACCCCGCTCGACCTGCCCACGCTCTTCGACGGCCTGCCGGTCACCCTGGAGATCGGCTTCGGCATGGGCGAGACCACCGCCGCGATGGCCGCCGCCGACCCCGCCATGGGCATCCTGGCCGCCGACGTCCACACCCCCGGCCACGGCAACCTGCTCGGCATGCTGGAGCGCGACGGCAGCACCAACGTCCGCCCCGCCGCCGGTGACGCCGTGATCCTGCTGCGCGACATGCTCCAGGACGCCTCGCTGGCCGGTCTGCGGGTCTACTTCGCCGACCCGTGGCCCAAGCCGAAGCACCACAAGCGGCGGCTGGTCCAGCCGTCCTTCCTGGACCTGGTCCTCCCCCGGCTGGCACCCGGCGCGCTGGTGCACTGCGCCACCGACTGGGAGCCCTACGCCGAGCAGATGCTCGCCGTGCTGTCCGCCTCCCCGGAGCTGGAGAACCTCCACCCCGAGGGTGACGGCACCGGCTGGACCGAACCGGCGGACCACCCGGACGGCTCCGTCCCGGGTTACGCGCCGCGACCGGACTGGCGCCCGGTCACCAAGTTCGAACGGGCCGGCATCGCCAAGGGCCACGTGGTGCACGACCTGCTGTTCCGCCGCCGCTGACGCCGCGCCGGGCGTTCGACCCGGCGCGCCCGCACGGGCCCCGACGCCGCCGGCGGGCGCGTCCGGGGCGGACGGTTCCCCCCGACTCCGCCCGGCCGCCCGGCGGCTTGGCCTACCCTGTGCCGGGTGAGCACCCCGTCCGGCGATGGGTACCACATCACCGTGCGGGCCGCCGACGACCGAGAGACGCCCACGCCCACCGCCGACACCCGGACCATCCCGGGGCCGCGGAGGCGCCGGGCCCAGCGGTTCGTGCCCCGGCCGGGCCGCGCCGACCCCCAGGACCCCGGCACGCGCCGGGACGGCCCGACGGCGCCCGGACCGGCCCCCGGCGGCCGCCGCACACTGCGCCCGGCCGCCTTCTCCGCGGTGACCGCGACGGCCGTACTGACCCTGGCCGGCTGCGGGGTGCTGATCCTCCACCTGGTCCGCCGCCAGACCGGCACCGCCGGACTGCTGGTCGGCCTCGGGCTGGCGATGGTCCCGCTGCCCTTCGTGCTCGGCGGGCTCGCCTGGCTCAACCAGACCGCCCGGGTGCCGCTGCGGCACACCGTGTTCTGCCTCGGCTGGGGCGCCTGCGCCGCCACCACCGTGGCCATCCTCGCCAACGGCTGGACCAGCACCTATCTGAGCACCCACCAGGGCAGCCTCGGCGAGGCGCTGGGCGCCGACCTGGTCACCCCGGTGATCGAGGAGAGCGCCAAGGGCGCCGCCCTGCTCGTCCTGCTGCTGCCGATCGGCCGACGGCTGCGCTGCCCGGCCGGGCCCGGCGGCCGCCCCTGCGCCGACGTGCTGCGCCGGCTGCCGGGACCCCGGCAGCCGCGCGGGTACGAGCGCCGGCTCGCCGGACCGCACGCCCGCGGCCGGCTGCGGCTGCGCCCCTACCCGCGCCCGCTGCCGCACCCGCCGGCCGCACCCGCCGCGGGCCCCGGCGGACGGCCGCCCACCGGCCACCGGCGGGCCAGGTCCCGGCCGCGCACCCTGGCCGCCGGGGTGGTCCTCGGCGGGATCACCGCCTGCGGCTTCGCCTTCACCGAGAACGCGCTCTACCTGGGGCGGGCGTTCACCGACGACCAGCAGCAGCGGCTGGACAGCATCGGCCTCGGCGAGGCGCCCAGCCTGCGGGACTTCGACAGCACCGTGCAGACCTTCGTCCTGCGCGGCCTGCTCTCGCCGTTCGCCCATCCGCTGTTCACCGCGCTGACCGGGCTCGGCCTGGCGGTCACCCTCACCACCGGGCGCCGCCGGCTGGCCCGGCTGGCGGCGCCGACCGGGCTGGTCCTGTCGATGGCCCTGCACGGGACCTGGAACGCCGCCGCCGACCTCGGCACCCACGGCTTCCTGCTGGTGTACGCGGTGCTGATGGTGCCCTGCTTCGCGGCGCTGGTCTGCTTCTCCGCCTGGGCCCGGTCACGGGCCGCCCGGCACCCCGGACGGGCCGGGCCGCCGACGCCGCGGGCCCGGGCCGGCCTGCGGACCGCCGCCCGCCTCGGACGGCGCTTCGCCGCCCGGCTCGGAGGGTGGCTCGGGGGGCCTGCCGGGGGCCCGTGAGGAACGGATTTCCCATCCGGGCGATCTCCCCGTATTGTTGTGTTCACCGACGCCGCTGGGCTCATAACCCAGAGGTCGCAGGTTCAAATCCTGTCCCCGCTACTCAGTAGCAACGAAGGCCCGGAGGACTCGTCCTCCGGGCCTTCGTCGTTCCCCGGGGCAGGCGCGTTCCCGGGCCCTTGACCGCGGGCGGCCCGGCGGCGGCCCGCGGCGTCGGCGGTCCGGACGGCGGGCGTCCGCTCCGGGCCACGGTCCTGCCACGGAGCGGTAACAGCACCCAGGGGCAAGATCGACCCGCCGGGGCCGACGATCATACTGAGGGAAAAGACGACTCCTTCGGATGCGGACCGTCGCGCCGAGTTAGGACACACACTCATGCTGTCGAAGCGCCTTGCCAGCACCACCGCGATCGGCCTGCTGCTCGTGGCCGGGGCGACCGCCTGCGGCGACAACGACAAGCCCGCCGCCGCCGACAAGGCCGCTGCCGGCAAGGCCGCCGCCGCGCCGGGGCTGGACACCGAGAAGCTCACCGCCGAGGAGATCCAGCAGCAGGCCAAGGACGCCCTGGCCGGCGCCACCTCGGTCAAGGTCGTGGGCACCGTCAACAAGGACAGCGACCAGGTCGCCGTCGACCTGGCGGTGGACACCAAGGGCCAGTGCAAGGGCACCCTGAGCCTGCCGGGCACGGGCAAGTTCGAGCTCCTCGGCGACGGCAAGCAGGTCTACCTGAAGCCCGACACGGCGTTCCTGACCAGCGCCACCGAGGGGAAGAACCCCCAGGTCGTCGAACTCCTCAAGGGCCGCTGGATCGGCGGCGCGCAGGACGACCCGGACATGAAGGAGCTCACCACCGCCTGCAACCTGAAGGAGCTCACCAAGACCTTCGGCGCCGGCGACGACAGCAAGGCCACCAACATCACCAAGGGCTCGGCCGGCACCGTCAACGGCGCGAAGACCTTCAGCGTCAAGTCGAAGAACAGCTCCGGCGGCGAGGTCACCCTGCACGTCGCCACCGAGGGCAAGCCGTACCCGCTGCGGATCGAGAAGAGCGGCAAGGGCGGCGGCCAGATGGACTTCACCGACATCGACAAGGCGCTGACCGTCCAGGCCCCGCCGGCCGACCAGGTGATCGACTACTCGCTGTTCAAGGACAAGGTGCAGGCCGCCTGATCCGGCGGCGATAAATCCGTTGCCCTCCCTCCGGGGCGCTGCCTAAAGTGGCGGCACACTGAAAGGAGGTGATCCTGAGTTGAGTTCCATCAGGATGTGTGAGGTGGCTGCTCGCTAGAGCCGCCCTTGCCTGTGCAGGGTGGGGCCCATGGTCCCCGGCAGGCGAAATTCCCAGCAGTCACCCGGCCCGCGGGCTCACCGGTACATCCACGGTGCCTCGGCGCCAGGCCCCTCGCGGGTCCGGCACCGAGGAGCAGCCCGCGGGCCGTCTGCGTTCCCGGGCGGGTTTCCGCGACCGCCCGGAGGGCATCCCCGCTAGGAGTCGGCTGGCCCCGGCACGGAGCCGGCGCCTAGAGTCGGCGCGCGCTCCGCAGGGGCGGGGTGCGGGCACTGGGGGTGTGGGCGATGGCGACACGGCGGACCGGCGGTACGGCGGCGGTGCGGACGGCTCGACGGGCCGCGGTCGGAGCGCTGCCGGGCGTGGGCCTGCTGGGGCTGGTGCTGTTCTCGCTGGGGCGGCCGCACCCGTGGCAGGCGCTCGGCGGCGGACTCGTGGTGGCCTGCGCGGCGACCCTGGTCGGCGGGGCGCTGGGGTTCCTGTTCGGGGTGCCCCGGGTACGCGCCGGTGCGGCGGGCGCCGAACCGCACGGCTCCTACGTGCCCAACACCAACCTCGAACAGGTCTCGGACTGGCTCACCAAGGTGCTGCTGGGCGTGGGCCTGACCCAGCTCGGCTCGATCGGCGAGCGGCTCGACCAGCTCGGCTCGACCCTCGCCCCGGTCCTCGGCGGGGGCGCGGACGCCTCGCCGTTCGCCGCCGCGCTCGTCCTCTACTTCGTGCTGCTCGGCTTCCTGGCCGGCTGGCTGCTGACCCGGCTGGCGCTGCCCCGGGTGCTCTCGGACGCGGACCGGGCGCTGGACCTCTTCCTGGCCGGGCAGGACCGGGACCGCAAGGGCGACCGGGTCGGCGCGGACGACCTGCGGATGCGGGCGATGCAGCACCTGGGCCTGGTGGGCACCAGCACCGGCAAGCCCGACGACCTGCCCGGGTCGATGCTGCCGACGGACCCCGCGGGCGGGTCGGAGGGGCTGGTGGCCGAGGTCCGGTCGACGGCCCGGCGTTCGGCGCTGACGGCCGCGCAGGTGCGGGAGCTGTTCGCGGACGGCTCGGAGGGACGGCGGGTCCAGGCGCTGGCGCTGATGCAGGGCGATCCGGCATTGGGCGACCTGCCGAGCGTGCTGGAGGCGATCGAGCACCCGCGCTCCGGGTTCGAGCAGTACCACGCGCTGCTGGCGGCGCGCGGGCTGCTGTCCCGGCTGCCGGCCGAGGAGACCCCACGGCTGCGGGAGGCGGTGGCGGGCCGGCTGATGGCGCCGGACGGGATCCCCTACGGCTCGGACCGCAGCTGGCTGGCGGAGAAGATCCTCTCCCGGCTGGAGCCGGTGGTGTTCCTGCCGCAGCAGCAGGGCGGGCCGGCGGCGGGCGGGAACGGGGCGGGCGCCGGGAAGGGGACGGACGCACCGGTGGCGGAGGCCGGGGAACCGCGGGCCTGAGACGGCGGGTGCCGGGCCGACCCGGAAGCCGGCCGCAGGACCTGGCGGGACCCGACGCGGCTCAGAGGGCGAAGCGGAGTTCCGGCCGGTCCCAGCCGATCGGCGGGCGGGCCGGGAAGGTGCCGACCCGTTCGGCGCCCATCCGCAGGTAGAAGGCCTCCGCCGGCGGGTGGGAGACCACCCGGATACCGCCGCCGAGGCCGAGGGCGCGGGCCCGGTCGAGCAGGTGGGCGATGAGCCGGCGGCCGACGCCGAGGCCCTGGGCCAGGTCGGCGACGAACATCAGGTCGAGCTCGGCCGGTTCGGTGATCAGCGCGTAGAAGCCGAGCAGGTCGCCGTCGGCGGCACGCACGGCGAGGTGGACCTCGTGCCGGGCGAGGTACTCGGGGGTGACCCGGTACCCGGCGATCATCTGCGCGTACGCCCCGCGGTAGGCGGAGCAGTCATGGATCAGGGCGGTGAGCCGGTCGGCGTCCGTGGCCGCGGCCGGCATGATCAGGATCTCGGTCACGGGCTCCGAGTATAGGGATGAACTGGCATTTCAACCATTACCGGTTTGCCGCTCCGGACGGCCGGCCCGGCGCAGCACGAGCATCCGGCGGGGGCGGCCGCCCTCGGTAGCCGGTGGGAGGATCCGGATCTCGCTGGCGATCCGGCGCTCGCCGAGCCGGTGCCGGACGGTGTCGAGGTGGCCGGCCCGGCGGCCCGTGCCGTCGAACAGCGGATGGACCCGGACCTCGCCGGTGGGCGCGGTGACCCGGACCAGCTCGGTCAGCGCGGCCAGCTGCCGCTCGGGCCCGAAGAGCGCGGGATAGGCGAACACCAGGTAGCCGCTGAGGGTGAGGGCGAAGGTGCCGTCCGCGAACGGGAGCCGGGGCAGCGCGGCGGCGACGTACTGCCCGGGGTGGGCCGCGCGGTCGGCCGCGAAGAGCCGGCGGGCCCGGTCCCAGCTGCGCAGGTAGCGCTCGGGCGGGCGGTGGCGGCGGGGCGGGTAGAGCTCGGGACGGGCGTCCATCGCGGCGGCCATGGCCGTCCGGGCGGCCAGCGCGCGGGCCGCGATCTCGTCGGTGGGCCGGGCGTACACCGGGTCGGTGGCGATGACCCGGCAACCGAGCGTGCGGGCCTCGGCGGCCAGGGCGGCGGCTCCGCCGGGGCAGTCGAGCAGCGGGCCCCGGAGGGCGGCGAGCGCGGCCCGGGTGAGGCCGAAGAGGCCGCAGTACTCGTCCAGCGGACGGGAGGTCACCAGGGCGGCGGCCGGGGCGGGGGAGGTTCGGTCGGCCATCGCGGCCATCCGAACACGGCCCGCCGGGGGCCGCATCCGCAGACGGCCGGCCGAGGATCGGCCGGCCGGGGACGGGACGGGGAGGAGACGGGGCGGGGACGGGCAGTGGGGTCGGGTCGGTGGGTCGGCGGTTCAGCGGCCGAGCAGGCCCCGGGCGGC
This sequence comes from Streptomyces sp. XY431, assembly GCF_001279805.1. NCBI lineage: Bacteria > Bacillati > Actinomycetota > Actinomycetes > Kitasatosporales > Streptomycetaceae > Streptomyces > Streptomyces sp. XY431. The sequence goes on along the minus strand of NZ_LGDO01000106.1, from coordinate 10,151 downwards.
GAGCCGGTTGACGTCGGTCAGACCGCGCACCAGCTGCGGGGTGACGAAGAGGAACAGCAGGCCGACCAGGCAGACGCCCGCGATCTGCAGCGGCGACTCGATGTAGTAGACGTGATGGCCGGACCCGTTGGTGAAGTCGAAGAGCCGGTAGCCGGGCCAGTCCGTGTAACGCGGGAACACCCAGTGGTAGACGGGGTAGAGCGCGAGCGTCCAGCCGACGCAGAGGAAGACCAGCGACAGCGTCATGCTGAGGATCGCCCACGGGAACATCACCACCTGGTACAGCACGGCCTTCCAGCCGGCTGCGTCCGCCAGCCGGGCGGTGATGGCGCCCCAGAAGCCGGGGCGGGGCCGGACCGGCTCCGGCCCGGGGACGTCCAGGGCCAGCAGGCCGCGGACCCGGGCCCGCTCCAGCCGGCCGAAGCCCCGGGCCGCGGTGGTCAGACCGGCCAGGATCGGCAGGCCGAGCACCGTCACGAAGGTGCCGAGGCCCAGCGAGAACAGCGTCACGGCGGTGACGAAGCCGACGATCGCCATCGGCAGACCGGTCAGCGTGTAGCCGACCTCCCGGTAGAAGTAGGAGCTGAACGGGGCCCGCCAGGCGTACGGCGGCTCCTCGGTGCGGTGGACGGCGCCGGGTCGGTGGTCGTCGGCGTCGTCCTTGGCGTACCCGGTGCGGCCGTCGTACGCCTCGTGCTCGCTGCGCTGCATGGTGTGGGTGCTCATGGCCGGGTCACGGTCCCTCGGGTCGGTCGCGGTTCGGACTCGTCGGGCGTCTCCCGCCGACCTCTGAAGCCTGTCAAAACGCGGGTCCGCCGGACATCCGGTTCCCCGGCGAACCGGGGGTGGGGTTATCCCCCCTTTACGGCGCTCCCGGCCGGCGGGTCGTCGGCGAGCAGGGCGTACTGCTGGGCGTCGCGCCAGCCGTCCGGGCCCCGGTAGTCGTGCCGGACCCGTCCCTCCAGCCGGAAGCCCGCCCGCACCAGTACCCGGATCGAGGCGGCGTTGTCGACGTCCACCCGGGCCTCCAGCCGGTGCACGCCGAGCGGGCCGAAGGCGAAGTCGCGCAGCAGGGCGACCAGCTCGCCCGCGTAGCCGGAACCCCAGACGTCGCGGCGCAGCGCGTAGCCGATCGTGGCGGCCCCGTACGGGACGAGCCCGAGCGCGGCGTTGCCGATCGGGACGGCGCGGGCCGGGTCGTCGGCGTCGGCACGGCGGGTGACGGCGAGCCGGTAGACCTCCCGGTGCTCCTTCTCGGCCTCCTCGACGAACTGGGCGACCTGGTCGGCGCAGGTCTCCAGGTCGCGCGGGGCGAACGGGAGGTAGCGGGTGGCCTCCGGGTCGCCGAACACGGCGTGCAGCGCGGCCACGTCCTCGGGGGTGTGGTGGAACTCGCGAACGGCAAGCCGGGGGCCGGTGAGTCGAACGGGGACCATGGCTCCCGACCCTACCCGCGACCAGCGGTTACGGTTCGTGGTTATGGAAGACGAAGACCTGCGGCTCGCCCCGCGCACCAAGGCCGCCGAGCTGCTCGCCTGGGCGGAGGCGGAGGGCCGGGAGCCGGTCGCCGAGAGCCCGCTGCGAGCGGTGCTGGCGCTGTTGGAGCTGGGCGAGGGCAGGATGCACGACGGCTGGCCCGAACCGACCTCCGCCGCGGTGGAGCACCTGCTGTACGAGCGCCTGTACCTGTACGTCCAGCCGGAGCCGGGCCAGGACCCGCTGGCGTACGGCGCTGCGGTGCGGCTGCTGATCGACCACCGGCGGGCGGCGAAGCGGCTGAACGCCAAGCGGCAGGAGCGGCTGCACGCGGAGGCCGAGTGGCAGGGCGAGGTCGCGGCCGGGCTGCTGCGCCGGGCGGACCTGGTGACCTGGCCCCGGCTGTACACCCTGCTGCTGCGCGCGGCCGGGGTGGACACCGCCGACGGGGAGGCGGTGCGGGCCTGGCTGGAGGGGTTCCGGGAGCTGCCGGAGGAGGAGCGGCTGGCGGCGTTCGCGGCGCTGGAGGCGGACGGCGTGCTGGACCCGGTGGACGACGGGGGCTGGGAGGCCGGCGGCCGGACCCTGGCGGTCGGGATGGCCACGGACGGCGCGCGACGGCTGCTGGAGCAGGGGCTGATGCGGCGCAGCTACCGGAACCTGGCCGAGCTGACGGCGCTGGGCCGGCCGATGCCGGAGGAGCTCGCCGGGGACTTCGGGGCGTTCGAGGAGGCGGCGGCGCTGGTGGCGCTGGAGCTGGCCGGCACCTGGACGGTGCCGGGGCTGCCGGAGCTGCTGGTGGCGGAGTTCCCGGAGCTGGCGCCGGAGCCGGGGCCGGCGGAGATCGACGCCTATCTGGCCGGGCTGGACGCGGCCTGGGCGGAGGAGGAGGCGGAGCCGGCGGACGGGGAGTGGCCGGCGGAGGCCGAGGAGCCGACGGACGGCGACGAGCGGGCGCCGGAGTAGGCCCGGCACACGGCGAGGGGCCCCGGCCGGTGCGGCCGGGGCCCCTCGTGCTGTTCGGGGGGAGGCGGGGTCAGGGGGTGACGCCGCGCTGCTCGAACCAGGTCTCCGGGTCGACCGGGGCGCCGCCGCCGGGGCGGACCTCGACGTGCAGGTGGGCGCCGGTGACGTTGCCGGTCGCGCCGACCTTGCCGATCTGCTGGCCGGGGAGGACCTTGCCGGAGCCCTTGATGATCGAGGAGAGGTGGCAGTACCAGATCTCGGTGCCGTCGGGCAGGGTCTCGACGATCCGGTAGCCGTAGGCGCCGGCCCAGCCGGCCGAGGTGATGGTGCCCTGGCCGACCGCGTAGACGGGTTCGCCCTGGTCGGCGGCGAAGTCCAGGCCGGTGTGCAGGTGGGCCCAGTAGCGCGCGCTCTGGCCGTAGTGGGCGGAGAGCCGGTAGTCGCGCACCGGCAGCTTGATGGCCGCGAGCTTGGCCTTCTCGGCCTCCTCGGCGGTGCGCCTGGCCTGCTCCTGCTGGGCGACCTGGGCGGCACGCTTGGCCTCGGCCTCCTGCGCGGCCTGGACCCGGGCGGTCTCCTCGGCCGCGGTGCGCTGGCTGTCGGCCTGCTGCTGGATCCGGGCGGCGAGCGCGAGGCCGGGGTCGGCGGAGAGCGCGACCGGGGTCTCGTCGGGGGTCTCCACGGCGGGCGCGGCGGCGGGGGTGGCGGAGGCGAAGCCGGTCGCGCCCAGGGTGGCGGCGACGGCGGTGACGCCGAGCAGCGGCGCGGTGCCGCGGGTCTGACGGGGCATCCGGTGCCGGCTGGTGTCGGCGGCCGGCGGGGCGCTCTCGTCGGCGGGGCCGCCGAAGGGGCCGTGGCCGGCGAACGGGCCCGGATGGTCGAGCAGCTGGGTGCCGGTGGAGGACCCGGCCGGGTGTGCCTGGGTGTGCGTCGACGCCACGGAGGCGCGCTCCTTTCCTTCCTTCGCGCCTACCGGGTTAGCTGACGGGTTCGGAGCAGGAAGGTCTCCTACGGCTGAGCCTGGGCGGTGCCCTGGCCCGACCGATTCACCCCAAGGAACATGGTTCCCCGGCTCCCATGACCTGCCCGGAGGCCGGCCGGCGGGATTAGGCGACGGCGCACGGTGCCGTCTGGGTACGGCGTTGCGGACCGCGCTGCGTTATCAAACGTTAATCCGAGAGTCCCTCGATTCCAAGCCATCCGTTGGTGACGACCGGACACGGATCGGACGCTACGCGGCTGGATGGGCGTTTTGTGACGTTTGATGACAGCTGACACTACCGAACGTGAGAGGACGTCAACGAACGGGGTCCCATCTGAGTACGACTACTCATGTGCGGCCGGAATCGCGCGGCCATTCTGGGCGCCATGAGCGCACCGATGCAGTCACGCACCACCGCCGCCTACTACATCCAGGCCGTCCTGTCCTTCGCCCTCTCCGGCACCGCCCTCGGCTTCGGGATCGCCTTCCTCCCGGTCGAACCGTGGACCAGGGCCTTCCTCGCCGTCGGCCTGCTCTGGACGGTCACCTCCGCATTCACCCTGGCCAAGGTGGTCCGGGACCGGCAGGAGACCACCGACCTCGTCACCAGGGTCGACCAGGCCCGGCTGGACAAGCTGCTGACCGAGCACGACCCGTTCAAGGTGGAGGGAGTCTGACCGGCGGGGCGGAGGGGGCCGGCCGGCCCGGGCGCGGACCACCGCCCGAGAGAGCTTGACGGCTAAGGCTATTAGCCTTAGCTTTATGGCTATCAGCGCTCGCCGAAGACCCGCCCCGAGGAGGCTCCCATGAACGGCACCATCGCCCCCGCCACCCGCTACCTCGACCTTCCCGGTGGCCGGATCGCCTTCGACGACACCGGGCACGGCGACGGCGCCCCCGTCGTCCTGCTCCCCGGGATGCTCGACAGCCGGGCCGCGTACCGCCACCTGCGCCCGCTGCTGACCGCCGCCGGCCGCCGGGTGATCACCATGGACCTGCGCGGCTTCGGCGAGTCCTCGATCCTCTGGGAGGACTACTCCCCCGCCGCGATCGCCGGCGACGTCCTCGCCCTGCTGGACCACCTGGGCATCGACCGGGCCGTGCTGGCGGGCAGCTCCTACACCGGCGCCAGCGTGGTCAGGGCCGCCGGGGACGCCCCCGGGCGGGTCGCCGGGATCGTCCTGCTGGACGCCTTCATCGAGAACGTGCCGCCGACCGCCCTGCAGCGGGCGGTGGTCCGCGCGATGGGCGCCCTGGTGGTGCGCTCGCCCGCGTTCTGGGGGCTCTACCTGCGCAAGGCCGCCTTCCCCGGCCCCAAGCCCGCCGACCACGAGGAGTACGTGGCCGGGCTGGTCTCCGCGCTGCGCACCCCGGGCCGGCGGACCGCCACCCGCGGCCATGTCCGCGGCGACGCCTCGCCCGTCGGCTGGACCTCGGCCGTGCGCTGCCCGGCGCTGGTGGTGATGGGTTCCAAGGACCCCGACTTCGGTGACCCGGAGCTGGTCGCCGACCGGCAGGCCGCCGCGCTCGGGGCGCGCAAGGTGATGGTCGAGGGCGCCGGGCACTACCCGATGGCCGACCACCCGGAGGCCACCGCCGACGCCCTGCTGGGCTTCCTCGCCGAGCTGGCCTGAGGCCGCGCGCCGTCCGCGCCGTCCCGCCCGCCGCCGCCCCCGTCCGCCGACCCACCACACCCACCAGGAGACCCGCGATGCCCCGAGTCGGACTCACCCCCGAGCAGGTCGTCGACCACGCCCTCGCCATCGTCGACGAGCAGGGCCCCGAGGCCCTCACCCTGGCCGCCGTCGCCGCCCGCGCCAAGGTCGCCACCCCGTCCCTCTACAAGCACGTCAGCGGCGGACTGACCGAACTGCGCCGGCTGATCGCCGTCCGGGTCACCGAGGAGCTGGCCGACCGGCTCGCCGAGGCGGCGCTCGGCCGGAGCGGGGACGAGGCGGTCGCCGCCGTCCTGCGGGCCTACCACGCGTACGCCACCGAGCGCCCGCACCGGTACGCCGCGCTGCCGCAGGCCCCGCGGCCGGACGAGGACCTGACCACCGCGGCCGCCCGACTGGTCGGGGTGATCGTCGCGGTGCTCCGCGGGTACGGGCTGGAGGGCTCCGAGGCGATCCACGCGGCCCGCACCTTCCGCTCGCTGGCCCACGGCTTCGCCGCGCTGTCGACGGCCGGCGCCTTCCAGCTCGCCGAGGACCTCGGGGAGACCCAGGAGCGGATGATCACCGTACTGACCGCCGGGCTGCGCGGCTGGCCCCGCTGAGCCCGGACGGGGCGGACGGGCGCAGACGGGCACCGGACGAGCGCGAACGGGCCCGGAGCCGGCGGAGGCACCGGCCGAGACGGTGCAGGCAGGGGCGGGAACGCCGAAGGGCCCGGAGCATGCTGCTCCGGGCCCTTCGGACTGGTGTGGGGCTAACAGGACTTGAACCTGTGGCCTCTTCCTTATCAGGGAAGCGCTCTAACCGTCTGAGCTATAGCCCCGCGCCGTACGACCCGCCACCCCGGGGGCGGCACGTCGTACGGAGAAGGGTACCGGACCCGGCGGGGACCCACGCACATCAGGCGGCCCGGCCGCCCCGGGGCACACCGTTCGACTCTCCCCTCACCGGATTAAGAAATAAGGTATTAAGAATTAACTGCCCCATAAGGCACCCGAGAGGCCGGCCATCCCGTGGACCCGCGCAGCAGCCCCACCGCGCGCAGTGCCATGCGCTGCGTCCGCTTATTGCTGGGCTGCACCGGCGCCACCGAACTGCTCGGCACCGTCCTCGCCGAGGGCCCGAGCTGGATCACCGGTGAGGGCTCGGCGCTCTACCTGCTGGACTCCACCGGGATGCTCCGGCTCACGGCCTCCCACGGCCTGCCCGACTGGGCCCACGAGCGCTACAGCGTGGTCGATCCGGCCGGGGACCTGCCCGCCGCGATGGCACTGCGGCTGCGCCGCCCCTATCTGCTGAGCCCCGAACGCACCAGCGCCGACTATCCGAACCGGAACGCCGGGATGGGCACCGGGATGGTCGCCGTCGCCACCCTGCCGATGGTCGTCGACACGCGGCCGCTGGGCGTCCTCGCCCTGGCGCTCGCCCATCGGGGGACCGTCCCCCGGCGCGACCTGGACGTGCTGGAGACCCTCGCGGACGCCTGCGGGCACCGGCTCGGGTACCTGCTGGAGCACGCCAGGGCCGGCACCGGGGCAGTCGGCGGACCGGACCGGACCGCGGGACACCCGGGGCACGGGGAGGACTCGGGACGCGGGGAGCACTCGGGGCACGAGGGTCGCTCGGACCGGGGTGCGGCGGACGGGGTGCGCTCCGGCTCGTGCGCCGGCGCCGGCGATCCGGCCACCGCGACGGCCCACTCGATGCTCTCGCTCGCCGTCCGGGCCTCCGGGCACGGGGCCTTCGAGCGCGACCTGGTCACCGGCGAGACCCACTGGGACGCCCAGGCCCTCCGGCTGGTCGGCCGGCCGGCGCCGGAGGGCGGCGGCACCTCCCCCGCGCCCACCCTGGACCTCGTGGTCCACCCCGAGGACCTCCCGGACGTCCAGGCCGCCATGGCCGAGGCGCTCGCCACCGGCGGCCCGTACCGGATCCGCTACCGGGTGCCGCGCCGGCGCGGCGGGGTGATCCGGATCGAGGAGACCGGCGAGGTGATGCTGGACGTGCACCGCCGCCCGGTGCGGATCGCCGGCCTGATCGCCGACCTCGACCACGGCCGGGCCCCCGGCGAACGCCCGCCCGGGGAAGGACCGCCCGGCAGGCGGTCCCCGGCCCCGTCCGCCCCGGGCGAGGAGCCCGCCGGCAGCGCCGAGGGCGCCTCCGCCGCCGGGGCCCGGTCGGCGCTGCTGCTGGCGCTCACCCGGGCACTGTCCCGGGCGGTCACCGTCCGGGACGTCACCACGGCCGTCACCGACATCTGCCGGCCGGCCTTCGGAGCGGCGGGCATCGTGCTGGACCTGGTCGACGAGGGCCGGCTGCTGCCCGTCTCGCACACCGTCTACGGGGGCGAGCGGCGCACCGAGCTGACCCGGCTGGCCGACCTCTCGGAGGGCGTGATGCAGCGCGCCCTGGCCCGGTCGGCCCCGCTGTTCAGCGAGCCGGCCCGGCGCAGGCGCGGGCACGGACGCGGTCCGGAGCAGCCGGTGGGAGCCGCCGGCGGGTCCGGTGGCGGGACAGGCAGCGGGGAGGGCAGTGGAGAGGGCGGCGGGACCGGCAGTCCGCTCGCCCCGGCCGCGTGGGCGGTGCTGCCCCTGATCGCCTCCGGCCGGCAGGTCGGCTCCTGTCTGATCACCTTCGCCACCGAGCGCGCGTTCGGGCGCGAGGACCGCACCCTCTACTCCTCGTTCGCGGGCATCCTGGCCCAGTCGCTGGAGCGGGCCCGGCTCTACGACACCCACCACCACCGGGCGACCGAGCTGCAGCGCGCGATGCTGCCGCGCACCCTGCCCCGACTGCCCGGGATCGCCAGCGCCGCCCGCTACCTGCCGAGCACCGAGGGCATGCAGATCGGCGGCGACTGGTACGACCTGCTGCGGCTGCCGGACGGCCGGATCGGGCTGGTGATCGGGGACGTCCAGGGCCACAACGCCGAGGCCACGGCGGTGATGGGGCAGTTGCGCAGCGGACTGCGGGCGTACGCGACCGACGGGCACGACCCGGCCGCCACACTCGCCCGGACCAGCCGGCTGCTGACCGAGCTGGACACCGAGCTGTTCGCCACCTGCCTGTACCTGACCCTCGACCCGGCCGACGGCACCCTGCGGGCGGCCCGCGCCGGGCACCCGGCGCCGGTCCGGGTCACCGCGGACGCCCGGGCGGTGGAGCTGGACCTGCCCGGCGGCCCGCCGCTGGGCGTGGCCCCCGAGCGGCCGTACCCGCTGGCGGTCGAGTACCTGCCGCCCGGCGAGACGCTGCTCGCCTACACCGACGGCCTGGTGGAGGACCGCGAGGAGGACTACGACGAGTCGGTGCACCGGATGCTCGGCGGGCTGGAGCTGTGGGCGCGCAACGCCGGGCCGGTCCGGGTCGAGCCGGGGCCGGACCTGGAAAAGCTGGCCGATCTGCTCACCCTGAACGTGACCGAGCGGCGTTCGCGTCCGGACGACGTCGCGTTGCTGCTGTTGCACCGCCTGTCGGCTGTGCACCAGCGGGGCTGACGGGACACCGGTCGACTGCCCACGGACAGTCCGATCGCATCCGAACCAGTGCGGACCGGCGCGGTATTGACGGGATATCGATGAGATCCGGTCACCTGGCGAGATCCGGTCGCACCTTCATAGGATCATCGCCCTAGAATTCGCCGCGTGACGATGACTCAGTGGTGCGCAACGGCAACAGGCGTGCTCGCCGCTCTCGCCCTGGTGGCCGCCGCCCGCTACCGCGCGGTATCCGCCACCCAGCGCCGTCGGGTCACCCAGCAGGAGCACGAGATCACCCGCCTCCGGGAACAGCTCTCGGCCGAACTCTCCCGCCGCGGCACCGAACTGGCCGCCGCCCAGCAGGACCACGAACTCAACGCCTCCACCCAGCGGGCCTTCCTCAGCGTGGCCCGCCGGATCCTCGTCATGGCGCACGACCAGCAGGCCCTGCTGGACGAGATGGAGCGCACCCACGACGACCCGACCCTGCTGGAGGGCCTGCTCAAGGCCGACCACGCGGCCGCCCAACAGGCCCGCCTCGCCCAGACGCTGGCCGTGCTCTGCGGAGCCAGGGCCGGCCGTCACTGGCCCGAGCCGGTCTCGCTGGAGGACGTCGTGCGCGGCGCCCAGTCGCGCATCCTGCCGTTCCAGCGGGTGATGATCCGCAGCCGGATCGAGACCGCCGTGGTCGGCGCAGCCGCCGAGGCGCTGATCCACGCCGTGGCCGAACTGCTGGACAACGCCACCCGCTACTCCCCGCCCAGCACCCAGGTGTACGTCACCCTGATGCCGGTGCACAACGGGGCCGTGATCGAGATCGACGACGGCGGTGTCGGGATGCCCGAACCCGCCGTCGAGAAGGCCGCCGACGCCCTGGCCGGCGGGTCCACGCTGGAGGTCTCCCGCCTCGGCGAGGTGCCCCAGCTCGGCCTGGCGGCGGTCGGCCGGCTCGCCGAGCAGTACGGGTTCCGGGTCACGATCGGCTCCGCGCCCTCGCCGTACGGTGGAGTGCGGGTCGTGGTGCTGCTGCCGAACGCGCTGCTCACCGAGCCGCTGCCGCCGACCGTGCCGGGCCTGGGCCGGGGCGACGCGGTGTTCGGGGGATCGGCCGCGCCCGCGCGGTCCGGGCCCCGGGGTCGGGCCGTCCCCCCGGCTTGGCCCGACCTGCCCGAGCCGGCGGCGTACCCGGACGCCGCGACGGCGTACCCGGACGTCCCGGCGGACCGCCCGCACGCGCCCTACGAGCCGCACGCACCGCACGTACCCCAGGACCCGTACCAGCCCTACCAGCCGTACACGCCGTACACGCCGTACACGCCGCAGGCACCGCACTCCCCGTACCCGCCGCACTCGGCGCACTCGGCGCAGGGGGTCCCGTACGACCTGGACGACCCGGCGCCGTACGACCCCGCGACGGCCACCGGCTACCCGCCCGTGTACCCGCCCGTCTCCGGCTACCCGACGGCCGGCGACGCACCGGACACCGCCCCGCCGCCGCTGCCCCGCCGGAGCCACCGCCGCGGCCGCGCCGCCACCCGGCACGCCGCCAACGCCGCCCCCACCCCGCCGCCG
>NZ_LGDO01000105.1:0-77480 GCF_001279805.1 Streptomyces sp. XY431 | reverse complement strand
CCCCCGGCTCCCCCGGCTCCCCCGGCGGCTGATGCGACTACTTCCAGGCCGACCGCGACAACCGGCTCGACTCGGGGCCCGAGCCCAGCCGCTTCCACACCTCCCGCTTCCAGGTCCCCGCTCCCCACGCCGGCGTCGACGTCCGCCACGCCCACGGCCTCCGTACCCGCCCCGCCCACGACCGTCGCCCCCTCGCCCTCCGCACCTGCGACAGCACCGCAGGCCACGCCGGCCCTCGCCATCGGCCAACCTGTTTCGACCTCCACGACGGAGCTGTCCACCACCGGTACCGGGGCCGGCGTCGCAGTCGCCTTCACCGCAGGGACCGTCGCCGTCGTCGCCGGCACCTTCCTGATCCGCCGCCGCAAGCCGGGCACGCACCGGCGCGGTTCCACTCCGCAGGACTGAAACGCCGCAGGACTGAGACGCCGACAGCGGTCGGCTGCCGGCCGCCGACTGTCAGCGAGGACAGCGACCTGTCGGTGGGATGTGGGTGGCCCCCGGGACAGTAGGCACTGGGCGTGAGCGGCCGTGAACGCGCGGCCCCGACCGCCACCAGACCACTCCGAGCTCCGGGAGCCCGCCATGCCCTCCGTACCCCAGACCCCACCGTGGGACGTCCACCGGCTGCCCCGCGCCGAGGGGAAGAGGTTCCTGGTCACCGGCGGCAACGCGGGCATCGGGTACTTCGTCGCCGAGCAGCTCGCCGGTACCGGGGCCACGGTCGTCCTCGGCAGCCGCGACCCGGCGAAGGCCGAAGCCGCGATCGCTTCCATCGCCTCGCGCGTCCCCGGCGCCGAGCTGCGGCACCTGCCCCTGGACCTGGCCGATCCGACCTCGCTCCGGGCATCCGTGGACGCGCTCGGGCCGGACCGCCTCGACGCGGTCGTCCACAACGCCGGGGTGGCGCTCGACCGTCCACCGCGCCGCGCAACCGCGGCCGGCCAGGAGCTGATGTTCGCGACCAACCACCTGGGACACTTCGCGCTGACCCACCACCTGGCTCCCCTGCTCGCGGCGACCCCGGGGAGCCGGATCGTCACCACCGGCAGCTTCGCCGCCAAGTCCGAACGCCTGGACCTCGACGATCTCCAGAGCACGCACGACTACCGGCCCAAGCGCGCCTACGCCCGCTCCAAGCTGGCCCAAATGCTCTTCGCCCTCGAACTCGACCGCCGTCTGCGCGCCGCCGGCAGCAGGACACTGAGCGTGCTCGTCCATCCCGGCGGCGCGCTCGACTCCCTCACCCCTTCGCGCCCGCCGCTCCACGCCCGGAGCGCCCGCGAGCGGCTGGGCCACCTGCCGCTCGGCCTCGTCGTCCAGGGCAAGGACGCCGGCGCATGGCCCGCGGTCCGGGCCGTACTCGACCCGAGCGTCCGCGGCGGCCAGATGCTGAGCCCCCGGGTGTTCGGGCTACGCGGTTCACCCAGGACCGAACCCCTGTGGGACCACCTCACCGACACGACCGTCGCGGCACGCCTCTGGGCGGCCAGCCGCGACCTGACCGGCAACGACCCGACATTCACCGCGCCGGCAAGGCCCGGCCGGACCGAAGGCCCCGCGGCCGCCGGAGCTGGCGAGACGGACGCCTCAACCGGATGAGATCGGGTGCGGGCCTTGCTCGTTGCGTCCCGCTCGGACGTGGGCGGCTCGCAGCGCCACCCACGCCGAAAGCCAAGCCGCCCTCGCCTGCCCCGGAGGCCGGGGTGCCGACCCGCGCCAGTGCCAGTCCGCGTGCCAGTACCCGTGCCAGGAAGAGCCGGCCACTCCGCCGCCCGACCGTCCTGGTGACCTCCTCACGGTCACCGGCCCGGAACCCGGATCTGCCGGCGGAACCAGGCCTCGAGAGCCGCGTAGTCGCCCTCCGTCAGACCGATCCGGGGATCGACGCGATGAAGCAGGGCGGGCCCCGGATGATGGGCGGCGACCCAGACCCGATCGGTGTCGGTGACCTCGTCGTCGACCCAGGCGAACGGCCGCCCCGCGGCCCAGTCGACGAGGGCTCGGGTCTTCCAGTGCAGCCCGTCCCGCTCGTCCTGCTCCTCGGTGTCGGACGGCTCCGGCCAGCGGACCACCGCGAGCCTGGGAAGGCCGATGCGGGGTGCGATGCAGTCGTTCGCATCGGCCATCCATGTCGTCGCCCACACAATTTCGCACGGCAGCGCCGACAGGCGGGGCCCGTGCGCGGGATCGATCCTGCTCAGGAGCGGATTCGCATCATCACCGAGCCCGTCGGCCCCCGTCGCGAAGCTCGGATACCGTTCGGGTGCCGCGCCGAACGGGATGAGAGGTCCGTCGACGTCGAGAAACAGCAGCGGACGCTGCGCGGAGCCGGTCACGGAAGCACGATAGCGACCGCCGGTAGCGGCACCCACCCGCGGCACTCGCCAGGACCCGCCACACCCTCCGTCGCCGTCGGCCGACCTGACCGGGCCGAACACCGACGGCGGCCGTTCGCCCGTCAGGCGGCCAGGCCGAGGCCGAGGGTGACGGCGACGGGGGCGAGGTAGAACCACGAGACCCGCCAGCAGACCGACCGCACCGGATGTGACAGCAGCGCCGGAACGTCTTTCGCCGGGCCCGCGGCTGCGCGTCGGCCCGCCGATCCGCGGGGGATCCGACACTTCGGGCCGCCCGGCCACCGGTGCGCTGTCGTCACGGTGACCGGGCTCTGAACGCGGTGGGCGGGTCCGGGCGGCGAAGAGGGGGGATGTCCGCCGGCCGGACCTCGCTCTCGCCCACCGCACCCTCTTCTCACCCCGATCCGCCACCGCAAACCACCCCGGACGGTGTCAGTCGCCGCCCGGAGCGGACTCGCGGGGTCAGCGGCCCGCCGGTGCGGCAGGGTGCTCACCGGCGCCCGCGGTGTTCCACGCGGCCTCGATCATCCGGAAGATCTCCTCCAGTGCCGCGTCCGGGTCGGCCGCCTCCCGGGCCAGCGTGAAGGCGTCGATCGCGAATCGTGCGATCGTCCGGCACGCCGTGGTGCTGCGCCGTGGCCCGGCTTCCGCGATGACACCGACTGCGGTGACGTCGTCCGCCGTGACCGCGACGTCCGCGGCGATGGCCGTCGCCAAGGATTCGGCGTGGCGCAGCCTCATCGTCGCCTCGTACTGCCGCAGGGCGGGCGAGGTGTCGATCAGGTGCCAGAGCGGTGCGGCGCCGTCGGCGGTGCAGTGCTGCACCAGGGCCCGGATCTCGCGGTGCAGCGCGGGAACGAGCGTCTCGTGCGGGGCCCGGTCGGTGACGGCGTGGACGAGGCGCTGCTCGAAGTCCTGATCCTGTTCGAAGACCAGGGCCTCCTTCGAGGCGAAGTGGGCGAAGACCGTGGTGACCGCGACATCGGCCTCGGCGGCGACGTCGCGGATCCCCACCGCGTCGTAGCCGCGTTCGAGGAACAGCCGCAGGGCGGTGTCGGCGATCTTCTGACGGGTGGCGGCCTTCTTGCGTTCGCGGCGCCCGGTCGGCCCGGTCCTCTCGGTCATCCGGCCACGCTATCAGGACCGAAATCCTCACAACTACAAAACACTAACGGTTAGTGTTATGGTCGTCCGCATGAAGAAGGTGATCTTCGCCGAGTTCGGCGGCCCCGACGTCCTGCACCTCCTCGACACCGACGAGCCCCGACCGGGGCCCGGCCAGATCCGCATAGCCGTCCGCGCGGCGGGCGTGAACCCCGTCGACTGGCGGATCCGCGAAGGCCAGGTCCTCGGCGCCCACCCCACCCGACTGCCCTCCGGACTGGGCCTGGACGCCGCCGGAGTCGTCGACGGGATCGGCGAGGGCGTCCGCGGCACACGGGTCGGGGACCGCGTGTTCGGCGAAGGCATCGACACCTACGCCGAGTTCGCCGTGCTGACGGCCTGGACCGCCATGCCCGAGGGCCTCACCTTCGAGGAGGCCGCCGGCTATCCCTCGGTGGTGGAGACCGCGCTGCGGATCCTGGGCGAGGTGGGCGTCCGCCCGGGGCAGACCCTGCTGGTCAGCGGCGCGGCCGGCGGGGTCGGCTCGGCCGTCCTGCAGATCGCCCGCGACCGCGGCATCGGCGTCGTCGGCACGGCCGGGGCCCGCAACCAGGACTACCTGCGGAGCCTGGGCGCCCTCGCCACCACCTACGACGAGGGCTGGCCCGACCGGGTACGCGAGCTCGGCCGCGTCGACGCCGCCCTCGACCTGGCCGGCTCGGGCGTGATCCCCGAACTCGTCGAACTCACCGGCGACGCAAGGAAGGTCGTGTCCATCGCCGATCTCGGCGCACCCGATCACGGCGTCCGGTTCTCGGGCACGGCCGGGAGCGTGCCGGAGGCACTCACCACGGCCGCGGACCTCGTCTCACGAGGAAGGCTCCACATCCCCGTCGAGAAGTCGTACCCGCTCGCCGAAGCCGCAGCCGCCCACATCGACAGCCGCGCCGGCCACACCCGCGGGCGCCGGGTCCTTGTCGTCCGGTGAACCCGTCGGCACGCGGGCTGCACCCCTCCGACGCCGTCACAGGATTTCGATGGACCTCACCTACGGCGGCCGGCTCGGGAACGTGACGCCGGTACCTCGGCGCTGAAACGCCGACAGCGGCCCGCCGGGGACGGCGGGCCGCTGCGAGCGGTCGTGCGGGTGGCGCGGGTGGCGCGGGTCGTGCGGTGCTACTTGAGGCCGGTGTGGATCGCGTTCACCAGCTCGCCGTTGGCGGTGTCGCCGCTGAACTCCCAGAAGAAGGCGCCGCGCAGGTTCTGCGCCTTGGCCCACGCCATCTTGGCGGTGATGGTGGCCGGGGTGTCGTAGCTCCACCAGTTGGTCCCGCAGTGGGCGTAGGCGGTGCCGGCGACCGTGCCGGTGGCGGGGCAGGTGTTCTTGAGGACCTTGTAGTCCTCGATGCCGGTCTCGTAGGTGCCGGCCGCCGCGCCGGTGGCGGTGCCGCCCGGGGCGGACTGGGTCACGCCGGTCCAACCGCGGCCGTAGAAGCCGATGCCCAGCAGCAGCTTGGAGGCGGGCACACCGATCGACCGGTACTTGGCGATGGCCTCGGCCGAGGTGAAGCCGGCCTTCGGGATGCCGTCGTAGGCGGTGAGCGGGGAGTGCGGGGCGGTCGGGCCCTTCGCCGCCCAGGCGCCGAAGAAGTCGTACGTCATGACGTTGAACCAGTCGAGGTACGGCGCACCGGCCGCGTAGTCGGCCTTGTCGATGTTGCCGCCCTGCGAGGCGTCGGCGGAGACCGCCACCGTGACCAGGTCATTGCCGAACTCGGTGCGCATGGCCTGGACCATCTTCTTGAACGAGTCGGCGCCGCTGGTGTCGCAGGTCAGGCCGCAGGCGTTCGGGTACTCCCAGTCGAGGTCGATGCCGTCGAAGACGTCGGCCCAGCGCGGGTCCTCGACCAGGTCGTGGCAGGACTTGGCGAACGCGGCCGGGTTCTGCACGGCCTGGCCGAAGCCGCCGGACCAGGTCCAGCCGCCGAAGGACCAGATCACCTTGATGTGCGGGTAGAGGCGCTTGAGTTCGCGCAGCTGGTTGAAGCTGCCGCGCAGCGGCTGGTCCCAGGTGTCCGCGACACCGTCGACGGAGAGGTCCGCGGTGTAGGCGCGCTCGTAGTCGGCGTAGGCGTCGCCGATGGTGCACTTGCCGTTCTGGACGTTGCCGAAGGCGTAGTTGATGTGGGTGATCTTCGCGGCGGAGCCGGAGGTCACCAGGTTCTTCACGTGGTAGTTGCGGCCGTAGACGCCCCAGTTGGTGAAGTAGCCGAGCTTGACCTGGTCGCCGGTGACGATGTCGCCGCCGGTGGTGCGCACGGTGCCGGGCGCGCTGGCGGGGCCGGTCAGGTCGGCGGTGTCGCGGGCGACGACGGTGTAGGTGTAACTCGTGCCCGCGGTGAGGTTGCTGTCGCTGTAGGTGAGGCCGGTCACCGTGGCGACCTTGGTGCCGTTGCGCAGGACGTCGTAGTTCTTGATGCCGGTGTCGTCGGTGGCGGCGGTCCACGACACCTTCAGCGAGGTGTCGGTGATGTCGGAGCCGACCGGGGTGCCCGGCGCGGACGGCGCCTGGTTGCCGGGCAGGTCGGTGCCGTCGCAGGAGGCGCCGTTGAGCTTGCAGCCGCTGGGTGCGCCGGGGCCCGCACCGTTGAAGCCGAAGGTCACCGAGGCGCCGGGGGCGAGGGTGCCGTTCCAGCCCTTGTCCTTGGCGGTCCAGTGGTTGCCGGTGCTGGTGACCGTGGCGTCCCAGGCGGAGGCGACGCTCGTGCCGGCGGGGAAGTCCCACTCGATCGTCCAGGACGTGAGCGTGGTGGTTCCGGTGTTCTTCACCGTCCACTTGCCGTCGAACCCGGAGCCCCAGTCGGAGCCCTTGGCGAAGGCGGCGGTGGCCGAGGTGGCGGCCTGGGCGGGGGTGGACAGGCCGACGACGGCGACCAGCGGCAGGGCGAGCGCGGTCAGGCCGGCCGCGGCGGCTCTCAACCTCTTTGTGGGCAGGGCGAAGCGAGTCAGCAAGAGAGGGCTCCTCGACGTGGGGGCGGACAGGGGTGGGGAGTCCGTGACCGCACGCTGCGCGACGTCCGCCGCAGGGTGCTTCGGCGAGACTAGAAAGGTCCAGACCAGTCAGTCAAGAGGTTCAGACCACTTTCCTTTACCTTCCCTTTGCCGGGACGGGGCGCGCGTCGGATCCGTCCTGGGACGACCTGGGACGACCTGCCGTCATCCGATGCAGCATCAATTCACCGGTCGAGGCCTCGTACTCGCAACAGAGGACGTAACCGGGCGCGACGGTCGCCGGCATTCGCACCGGCTCCCACTCCGGCTCCCACTCCAACTCGGGCTCCTCGACCTCGACCGGTTCCGGCGGGCGCAGCGGGCAGCGGCGGCGAGCGGCGCCCGGGGCACGCGAGTGCCCGGAGCGTGGTTCGGGCGGGGGCCGGGTAGTACCGTTCTACGGGTCGTCGCTGTGATGGGGGGCATCGCACATGCGCCTGCTGTTCTGGTCAACAGCATTGGTATGTACAGGTGTTGCAGTCGCTCTGGCCCTGTGGGCGGTCCTCGGGGACGCCGCCGGGGCCGAACGCGCGAGTGCCGTTGTCGGGGCGGTCGTCGGGCTCGCCGGGCTGGTCGCCTCGGTCTTCGCGCTGCGGCATGGCGGGGGTGCTGCCGTCCGGGCCGGTGGACGCGGTGCGGTCGCTGCCGGGGGGAGCGTGATCGGCAACGCGATCGGTGCCGACAGCAGGGTCACCGGGGTGTCCCTGGCGAGCCCGCTCGGTGTGCCCGCACCCGGGCCCGGGCGGACCGTGTCCGCCCAGGGCGAGGGGGCGGTGGCCGCCGGGAGCGATGTCGCCGGGAACGCGCTGGGCGAGGGCGGCGAGGTGACCGGCTGATGGCGGGCGGGCGCTTCCGGCGGCGCGGGCAACCGGACCCGGCCGAACCCGAACGGCCGGCCGAGCACGTGGAGGTCCGCGGCGGCGGGGTCGGCGCCGGGGCCGACGTCGCCGGCAACGCCATCGGCTCACGCAGCACCGTGACGAACAACTTCAACTACTACGGGCCCGCGGAGCCCGAACCCCGCTCCGGCGCCCCGGCACCGTCGGGCGCGGCCCCGCCGGCGCCCGAGGCTCCTGACGAGCGCCGCTACCAGGTGTTCGTCAGCTCGACCAGCCTCGACCTGCGGCAGCACCGCGAGGCCGTCATCGACGAGCTCGTCACGGAGGGGTACATCCCCTCCGGCATGGAGCTGTTCGACGCACGCTCGGAGGGCGCCTGGGACGTCGTCGCGCGGGTGATCAACGACTGCGACTACCTCGTCCTCATCCTCGGGGCGCGCTACGGGGACCTCAACGGAGGGACCGTCAGCTTCACCGAACGGGAGTACGACCACGCCCGCTCGCTGGGCAAGCCCATCCTGGTGTTCGTCCACTCCGATCCCGCCGAACTGCACACGGACAGCTGGCAGCCGACACCGGAGGACACCGAGCGGCTCGCCGTCTTCCGGGAGAAGGTGCGCGGCGAGCGGCTCTGGCGGCCCTGGCGCACCGTCTCCGGCCTGCGCAGCGATGTCACCAGGTCGCTGCGGCTGGCCGTCCGGCACAATCCCCAGCCCGGCTGGGTCAGGGGCAACTCGACCGCTCACACCTTCTCCGCCGAATGGCAGAACCTGGTGGCGCCGGGGACGCAGATCGGTGTGGCCCGGATCAGCGTGGACGGGCAGGCCGGCAACGCCCTGAGCGAGAACCTCGGGAAGGCCGCGTCGATCGGGATCATGTCCACCAGCGGGAAGCGGCTGATCGAGATCCAGACGCCCTACCTGACGAAGGCGCTCGTGGCCGGGGCCCGGCTCCGCGTCCTGGTGCCGGTCTCCGACGGCCAGTTCCTCGCCGACGTCGACGAGTCCGAGTCGCTGTGGGACGAGCGCTCGCCGATCGCGGCCGAGGTCCGCGAGGTGGAGGCGCGGCTGCGGGCGATCGTCCGCGAGGCCCGGGCGCGCAGCACGGCCGCCGGGTCTGCCGCCGGCTCGACTGCTGGCTCGACCACTGGATCGGCCGCTGGATCGGCCGAGATCGGGTTCTTCACCACGCACCTGCGGTCCACGATGATTCTGTGCGACCGGACCTGGGGATGGATCACCCTGACCCTGCCGCCGGCGAGGGCCCCGGAGACCCCGTCCCTGGAACTGCGCGGGACCGAGGAGTTCGGTCTGATCGACGCCTGCTGGAAGCACTTCGACCGGACCTGGGCCATCGTCCAGGAGCGCGGAGAAGTGAAGACGATCACGTGAGGCGAGCTGCGATGGACATGCGAGACACGACACCCCTCCTCTCCCCCGCCGCGGCCGAGCGGTGGCGCGAGCGACTCCTTTCGGCCCAGGCCTTCATGCGGACCCGCCGGCACCTTCCGGGCGTGCTGATCGAGGTGGCGGCCCAGCACCCGCTGGCCGAAGGCGGCACGCCCGGCGAGGAGTTCGCGGCCCGGCTGCGGCGCGGCCACGAACTCTTCCAGGGATACCTGAAGGCCGGACGCCCGGTGGAGGTCTACGTGCCGGGCAGTCGGCACCGCCACCTCGGGGTGGAGGACGAGAGCAGCCTCAGCCGGGCCGGCGGGGACTTCCTGGAGAAGCTCGGCGTACCGTCCTCGGCCGTCCACGGCGACGACCTCAACGCGCGCTACAAGGGCGACGCCGGCGTCTACGGCTCGGCGGACGAGTGCTTCGTCGCCGCCTCGTACTTCAGGGACGGGGGCTTCGGCACCCTCGTCTCGGTCTGCTCGCCGGCCCAGATGATGCGCAAGACCCTGCACTACCTGCAATTCGGGGTCTATCCGCTGAACCACACGGCGCCGACGCCGGAGGGGCACCACGACTTCCTCCACGAGCTCCTGGTCGCGGTACCCGACGTCCTGGACACCGACGACACCCTTCAGACTTCGGACTCGGAGGGAGCCGAACTCCTGCGCGCCGACCGGCGACCCCCGGCAGGCTGACATCCACGGGCCCCGGAAGCCCGGGCCACCCTCACAGGACCCGCAGGGCAAGGACCGTCCAGCCCAGCACGGGCAGCATCCCGACCGTCCAGCCCAGCACGAGTGCACCCCATTCCACCTCTACGCCCGGACCCGCCACCCACCGTGCGACGAGCAGAACCGGAACGGTCGGCGCTGCCAGGAACATCCCGTCGTACACCCAGACCACCGAGCCGACCGCGATGAGGGCGACGCTCGAAGCGCACACCGTTCGGAACGCGTCCCGCTCCCGGCACGCCAGCGCCGACCCGATCAGCAGAACGACGAGGGCCGACGGCCCCGGGAAGAGGACCGCCGGCGGCACACAGCCCAGGACAGCCAGTGCCGCCAATCGGAGAGCGGCAGCGTTTAGGAGCCGGGCCGACGGTGCGGTCGTCACAGTGTTGGTGGCCAGCTGAGATTCCCCGCTCGCGGCAACCTGACGGGGCGTCAAGTGGCCGCGATTTCGATCACGCGCAGTAGTCGGGGGCGGGCTCTCCAGCTCCCCGCCTCACAAGACAGGATTTCCTGAATTCAGGATTCTCTGTATCGTTGGGCTTGTGCTGACTCTCGCTTCCGAGGTCGAGGTGCTGGCGCGGTTCGGCCGCGCGCTCGCCGACCCGATCCGCTGCCGCATTCTGCTCGCCCTGCGCGAAGCCCCCGCTCACCCCTCCGACCTGGCCGAAATGCTGGGTGTCTCCCGCACCCGGCTCTCCAACCATCTCGCCTGCCTGCGCGACTGCGGTCTGGTCGCAGCCGTCCCGGTCGGGCGCCGAACCCGCTACGAGCTCGCGGACCAACGGCTCGGCCACGCGCTGGACGACCTGCGCACCGCCGTCGTCGCGGTGGAGACCGACCGCACCTGCGTGGACGCGGACGAGAAGGGCTGCTGCTGATGGCGACGATCTCGCTCGGTCCGTCCCCGGCCCGCCGCGACGCGCTCACCCGGCGAATACGGCTGTTGGTGGCCGCCACGATCACCTACAACGTGATCGAGGCGATCGTCGCCCTCACCGCCGGCACTCTCGCCTCCTCCACCGCGCTGATCGGCTTCGGCCTGGACTCGATCATCGAGGTCTCCTCCGCCACCGCGGTCGCCTGGCAGTTTTCCGCCCGAGACCACATCGCGCGCGAGGCCCGCGAGAAGACCACCCTGCGGATCATCGCCGTCTCCTTCTTCGCGCTCGCCACCTACGTCAGCGTCGACTCGATCCGGGCCCTGGCCGGCACCGGCGAAGCCGAACGCTCCATCCCCGGTATCGCCCTCGCCTCGCTGTCCCTCGCGGTGATGCCGTTCCTGTCCGCCGCCCAGCGCAAGGCCGGCCGCGAACTCGGCTCCGCCTCCGCGGTCGCCGACTCCAAGCAGACCCTGCTCTGCACCTACCTCTCCGCCGTCCTCCTCGTCGGCCTCATCCTCAACGCCACCCTCGGCTGGTCCTGGGCCGACCCCATCGCCGCCCTGGTCATCGCCGCCATCGCCGTCAAGGAAGGCCGCGACGCCTGGCAGGGCAAGGGCTGCTGCGCCCCCACGACCAGCCTCGCTCCTGCGGCTGGTGAGTCGAGCGCCGATGCCTGCGGCTGCCGACCGGGCTGCGACTGCCGCAACTGACCCGCCACTACGGGACGTGACCGCTCCCCGAGGACGACGCCGTAACTGGCCGTCCACGGGGAAGTCCGCCTGGCCGCTGTCATCACGGCACCGGCAACTACAGCAGCGAGAACGGCCCCTACTGCCACAAGCCCGTGACGATGCCCGAGCGGCCCGGCCAGCACCGAGCACACCGCGCACTGACGCTTGGTGCTCCTCAGAACCATTGCTGTATCGCCGCCACCTGCACCGTCGCCTCGAACCGGCAGGCCAGCTTCTCGAACCGCGCGGCGACCGCCCGGTGCTGCTTCAGGCGGCCGATCCCGCACTCCACCGCGTACCGGGCCCGGTAGTCCTCCCGGTCGAAGACCCGCGGCCGGCCACCCGAGCGGCCCCGCCGCCGTCGGTTGCGGACCTGGTCGGCCGGCTCGGCGATCGTGCACCGGATTCCGCGCCTGCGCAGGTAGGCGCGGTTGGCCGCCGACGAATACGCCTAATAGGCGTTGAGGGCCGGGAGTTGGGTCAGCTCTGGCAGGGGCCGAGCGAGACGTCTTGCTGTAGGCAGCGCTTCGAGCGCTTCGACAGGAGCGACGCGTGCGCGGCCAGCTCCACCACTGCCTGGCCAGCCGCCAGAAGTTCGATGAGACGATCGCGTTCACCCCACCGAAACCCTCACCACTCGCCGCAGTTGCTTGACCGATAGCAGCATGGGGTGTCTTGTCGGCCCGCACCCGCACCGGAGTCCGCCGCAGCCGGCCGCGGCACCCGGAAGTCGCGGCAATCGGCGGGCAGACACAGGCCCGTGGTCCGTGCCGGCTCCTCCCGGTCCACAGTGTCGCCCGGGCTGCACGGCCCCCCGAGCAGGGCCGACAGGCGGGTGACGGCCGCGTGGGCCGTGGCGAACACCTCCGTGGGGTGGCGCGATTCGATCAGCCACCGTACGTCCCGCCGTCCTACCCGGTGTCCGCTGACGGGATGTCCGCGACGACGGCGCCGAGGTCGCCCTGGAGCCCGCCTGCTGCGTGATCGCCCGCAGGCGGGCTCAGGCATGGTGTCGGCGCCTCCTGGTCAGGCCGTTGGGCCGGATGCCCGTGGTGCGTCCGGCGCGCTGGGGCGGGTGCGCCGGGGGTGGCGGCGTACGAGGCCGATGGTGGTGGCGGTGGCCAGGACGGCGAGGGCCAGGCCGGTGTTGCGGAGCAGGTCGAGTGGGTCGGTCGCGGTGCTGCTGTGGAGGGGTGGGGCGATGGTGAGCGTCCAGGGCAGGACGGCCAGGGCGATGCCGCCGGCGTGCAGGGGGTCGGTGTTCGGCCTGGCGAGGCGCAGGAGGTGGGCGAGGCTCAGGACGAGGGCCGGCCAGGCCGGGGAGAGGTCGAGCAGGGCCTGTTGGAGGGGCGGGAAGACGAGGTGGGGGTAGTCCTCGGGCCGGGTGTCGAGCCACAGGAGAGTGAGACCGCTCAGCGGCAGCGCGACGGCGGCGGCGGAGCCGATCGCCCAGGAGCGGCCCCGTCGGGAGAGGTCGACGGCGTCGGGCGGTGCGATCAGCACCAGGACGGCCGTGAGGGCCCAGAGGCCGGGAAGTTCGGGATTCCCCGTGAAGTCCGTGACCGGCTGGAACAGAGCCGCCAGCAGGAGCAGGGCCCGGGCCGGGGCCCAGCGGCCGAGGGCGACACACAGCAGGGCGAGAACCCAGGGTGCGCTCTGCGCGGCGCCCATCGCCCAGTGCGCGTCGGGACCGGCAGGAAGGGCGCCGAACAACAGGTGGAGCAAGCTCAGGGCGGCACCGCCGGCCAGCAGGGACGGCGCGGCACCGGCGAGGATCCTGCCCGCGGGATCACTGGAGCTGAGCCGGGTGCGCAGTCGCACAGCGTGGGCGGCGAGGGCGGCCCACTCGCGCAGGGCGGTGCGGGGGCCGGCGTGCTGGACGGCGTCGGCGAGGACCGCGTTGATCTCCTCGCCGTGCGCGGCCCGGTACTCGGCCGGGTAGAGGCCGGCGAGGGGAAGCCGGCGCAGCAGGGCGGGAAGCGGGGTGTGCTCGTCGGTCATGCCGTCCCCCAGTTGGTGCGCAGCGTGGGCCGGGGGGCGCCGAGGGCGAGCCGGCGCTCGGCCTCCGCCACTCCGGCGCGCAGCCGTTGCGTCTCCTCGGTCAGTGTGTGTCGGCCCTGCTCGGTCAGCGCGAAGCTGCGGCGCAGCCGTCCGGCCACGACCTCCTCGTGGGCGATCCGGATGAGGCCCTGGTGGAGCAGGCGGTCCAGGGCCGTGTAGAGGGTGCCGGTGAGCATCCTGGTGCGGCCTTCGGTGATCGCCAGGACTTCCTGGAGGATCGCGTAGCCGTGCCGGGGCTCGTCGGCCAGTGCGGTGAGTACGAGCCTCGCCGGCTCCTGCAGTTGACGGTCTGCCATGCGGGAACCATAGATCATTGATTTAGATATGTCGATGATTTAGCTATGTGCGACGGAGGCCGTCCCGGTGTGCGGCGGACCGCACACCGGGACCGCACACCGAGACCGCATACCGGGACGGGGTCACCCGCCGATCACGTGGGCGGCGATCGCCCGCGGGGTCGGCGCGTCGGCCAGCTCGGCGATCCGGACCGGGACGCCGAAACGGCGCTGCACCTGGGCGATCATGCGGATGAAGAGCAGCGACTCCCCGCCGAGCGTGAAGAAGTCGGAGTCGGCCCCGACGGTGGGCACCCCGAGCAGCGAGCGCCAGATCTCCACGATCTGTTGCACGGTCCGGTCCTCGTCGTCCGCAGCCTGGACCGGGGTCGGGGCCGGCGCCGGGACGGACACCTCTCCCGGACCGTCCTTGGACGCAGGCGTGTCCAGCCAGTGGCGTGCGGCGGCGAAGGGGCGGGCGGGCAGTGGCGCCCGGACCGCCGGGGCCCCCGCGCGCACCGCCGCCCAGTCCAGCTCGACGCCCGAGGCCCACAGCGCACCGAGCCCGCTCAGCAGGTCGCCGCGGCGCGGCTGCAGCGCCACCACGGGCGTCCGCCGGGCCTCGGGGACCTGCCGGGCGCTGCCGATCAGACCGCTGCCCGGGCCGACCTCGACGAGGACCACCCGGCCGCGGGCCGCCGCCGTGACCACCGCGTCCTGGTAGCGGACGGGGCTGCGCAGTTGCTCCGCCCAGTAGCCGGCCGGCCGGAGCCCGCCGGCGGGCAGCATCCGGCCGCTGACGGTGCTGATCACGTCGACCTCGCCCGGCTTGGCCTCGACCGTCGCGGCCAGCGTGTCCAGCGCGGCGGCGGCCCCGGCCATCATCCGGGAGTGGAAGGCCCGCTCGGTGGGCAGCACCCGGTGCTGGATGCCGGCGGCGTCCAGCCGGGCGCGCAGCCGGGTCAGCGCGTCGGCCGGGCCGGACACCACGACCACCTCCGGCGCGTTCACCGCGGCGACGTCGAGCTCGTCCAAGTCGGCAAGTTCTCCGCGCACCACGGCCGGTGCCGCGAGGACCACGACCATGCCGCCCTCGGGGGCCCGCAGCATCAACCTGCCCCGCTCCGCGACCAGGCGCAGCGTGTCGGCCAGCCCCAGTTCGCCGGCCAGGCACGCCGCCGCGTACTCCCCCACCGAGTGCCCGAGCAGGGCGGCGGGCCGGACCCCGAAGGAGCCGAGCAGCCGCCCCAGCGCGTACTCGTGCAGCACCAGGGCGGGCTGGGTGAGGTCGGTGCGGTGGATCAGTCCCTGCGGGTCCCGGTCGACCAGCAGGTCGCGCAGGTCCACGCCGAGGAGGTGCCGGGCCAGCTCGCTGCCGCGGTCGATGTCGGCGGCGAAGGACGGGTAGCGGCGGTAGGCCCACTCGGCCATGCCGGGTGCTTCGGCGCCCTGGCCGGGGAACAGGAAGACCACTTCGGGCCGGCGCAGCGCGGTGCGCACGGGTGCGCCGGCCAGGGCGCGGGCCGCGCCGGCCGGGTCGGGCGCGGCGACGGCGATCCGGTGGGCGAAGTGCCGGCGGTGCTGCTGGGTGGTCATGGCGACGTCGGGCAGCGGGAGGCCGGGGTGGTCGGCGAGGTGGCGGGCGAGGCGTTCGGCGGCGCTGCGCAGGGCCGGTTCGGTGGGGGCGGAGACCAGGACGACGTCCGGGGCGTTCGGGGTGGGCGGCGCCGGGTCGGCGGGTGCCTCGGTGAGCACCACGTGGACGTTGGTCCCGCCGAGGCCGAAGGAGCTGACGGCGGCCCGGCGCGGTCGGCCGTCCGGGGCGGTCCACTCCCGGGCGACCGTGTCGACGGTGAACGGCGATGCGGGGTCGGTCAGTTCGGCCCTGGGCCGGTCGAGGCCGGCGAGCGGCGGGATCCGCCGGTGGTGCAGGGCGAGGGCGGCCTTGATGAGGCCGGCCACGCCGGCGGCGGCCGACAGGTGTCCGATGTTCGCCTTGACCGAGCCGAGCGAGCAGGTGCCCCGGCCGTCGCCGAACACCTCGCGCAGCGCGGACAGTTCGATGGCGTCGCCGACCTCGGTGGCCGTACCGTGCGCCTCCAGGTAGCCGATCGTCGACGGGTCGACGCCGGCGGCCGCGTAGGCGCGGGCGAGCACGTCGACCTGGCCGGCGACACCCGGGGCGGTGTAACCGACCTTCGCCGCACCGTCGTTGTTGACGGCCGAGCCGGAGATCAGCGCGTGGACCCGGTCGCCGTCGCGGCGGGCGTCCGCGGCCCGTTTGAGGACGACCATGCCGACGCCGCTGCCCGGCACGGTGCCGTTGGCGGCGGCGTCGAACGGGCGGCAGGAGCCGTCGGGCGACATGATGCCCTTGGGCTCGTAGCGGTAGCCGGCCCGTTGCGGGAACTCCAGGTCGACACCGCCGGCCAGGGCGAGGTCCGAGTCCCCGGTGCGCAGGCTCTGGCAGGCCAGGTGCACGGCGACCAGCGAGGTGGAGCAGGCGGTCTGGACGCCGATCGCGGGCCCGTTCAGGCCCAGCCGGTAGGCGATCCGGGCCGCGAGGTGGTCCTTCTCGTTGGCGAGCACCACGGACAGCAGTCCCTGTTCGGCGAGGAGTTCCGGGTCGGCCAGGACCTGCTGCTGCAGGTAGTAGTTGAATCCGGAGCCGGCGAACACGCCGACCCGGCCCGGCGGCCGGTCGGTGATCAGTCCACCGCTCTCCAGGGCCTCCCAGGCGGTCTCCAGCAGCAGGCGGTGCTGCGGGTCCATCAGGTCGGCCTCCCGCGGCGGGATGCCGAAGAACTCGGCGTCGAACAGCTCCGGTCCGGCGAGCAGGCCGCGGGCCGGCACGTAGGCCGGGTCGTCCAGGTCGGCGGCGGGCACCCCGGCCGCCAGCAGTTCCTCGCGGGACAGCCGGGCGACCGCCACCTGTCCGGAGAGCAGGGCGTTCCAGTACTCGTCGAGGTCGGCCGCGCCGGGGAACCGGCCGGCCATTCCGACGATCGCGATGTCCTGACTCCGCCCGCCGCTGAGTTCGCCGCTGATCTCGTCACTCACTTCGTCGCTCATCTCATCACCCCCGTCATGTCGTCATGTCGTTCGCAGATGCTGGGCAAGGGCCTGGACGGTGGGGTACCGGTACAGCTCTGCCAGGGCAATCGGCCGGGCGCCCCACCGCCGTTCCAGCCGGGTCCGGACCATGGCGAGGGTGAGCGAGTCGCCGCCGACGTCGAAGAAGGCCTCGTCGAAGCCGAAGTCGTCGGTCCCGAGCACCTCGGTCCACACGTCACGGATCAGCTCCTCGGCGTCGTCCGTGACCTGGTCCACCGCGTCGGCAACGGCAGCGGCAACCGGCTCGTCGGCGGCGGCAGACTCCGAGCCACCCCGCTCCGGCCCGGGCGCCGGGGCGAACAGCGCGCCGAGGGCCCGCAGGTCGACCTTGCCGTTGCGGTCCAGCGGGAACCGCGCCACCGCCAGCCAGCGCTGCGGACGCTCGTAGGGGGCCAGCACCGGCTCGACCGCCGCCCGCACCCGGTCCAGGACGCCGCCGTCGGCCTTGACCGCCGCGCAGAGCCGCTCGCCGGCCAGCAGGACGACGGCGTCCAGCACCCCGTCCTGCTCCTTGATCCGCCGCTCGACGGCGACCGGTTCGATCCGGTACCCGGCGATCTTCAGCTGCCGGTCGACGCGGCCCAGGAAGAGCAGCCGCCCGTCCGCGCCCCAGCGGGCCAGGTCGCCGGTGCGGTACTCGCGCTCGCCAGCCTCCTCGCCGTCACGCTCGCCGGGCCGCCCACCGGCCCGCCCACCGAAGGCCTGCGCCGTGCGGTCCGGGTCGCCCAGGTAGCCGTCGGCCAGTCCCGCGCCGGTGGCCCGCAGTTCACCCACCGCCCCGGGCGGCACCAGCTGCCCGTCCGGGCCGGTGATCCACACGCCGGTGCCGTGCACCGGGCGGCCGATCGGGAACGGGTCGGACACCTCGGCCACGCCCTCGACGTGGCAGACCGTGGTGAACGTGGTGTTCTCGGTGGGCCCGTAGCCGTTGGTGACCCGCAGTCCGGGCGACTGTTCGAGGACCCGCCGGACGTGCGCCGGTGAGACCACCCCGCCGCCGGTGAACACCTGGCGCAGCCCGCGCAGCGCCTCCGGCCGGTGGTCGGCCACCAGGTGGAACAGGCCCGCCGTCAGCCAGGCGTGGGTCACGCCCGCGGCGGGAAGGAACCGGGCCAGGCTGTCGGGCGTGGGCTCCGCGGGCGGGTGGACCACCACGGTCGTCCCGCTCGCCAGCGGCACCAGCAGCTCCAGCGTGGAGGCGTCGAAGGCCAGCGGGGACAGCCGCAGCATCGCCGCCCCCGGCCCGTCGACGGACGGCTCCGCGTCGGCGAACAGGTCCGCGTCGTCCACCAGGCGCAGCACCGCACGGTGCGGGACCACCACGCCCTTGGGGACACCGGTGGTGCCCGAGGTGAAGGAGACGTAGGCCGCCCGGGCCGGCTCCGGCCGGTGCGGCGCGGGCCCGGGTCCCGCCCCGGCGGGCCGCCCTGCCGGGAGCGCCCGGCCGGGACCGGCCTGCTCGCACCGGGGGACGCCGGCGAAGGCCGGATCGTCCGCCGCCCCGCCGATCCGTGCGGCGGCCGCGACGGCGCCCGCGATCTGGGCGCGCCTGGCCTCCGGGGCGGCCGGGTCCACCGCCACCCAGGCGGCGCCCAGGCGCAGGGTGCCGAGGACGGCCACGGCCTCCGCCGCCGACCTCGGCAGCTCCAGGACCACCCGGTCACCGGCGCGGACCCCGCACCCGTGCAGCAGCTCGGCCTGGTCCAGGGCGTGCGCGTGCAGCTGCCGGTAGGTCAGCGCGTGGCCCGCGTCGGGGTCGAGCACCGCGGTCGCGTCGGGACGCTCCCGCACCTGCCGCTCGAACCGGCTCCACAGGTCGTCGCCGGTCGCGGAGTCCGCGCCCAGGCCGAGTTCCCGCAGCCGCGCCAGCTGGCCGGCGGAGAGCCCGGCGATCCGCTCCACAACGGCCTGCGGCTCCGCCGCGAGCTCCGCCAGCTCGGCCAGCACGGCTTGCAGCGACTCGGCCAGCTCGCCGATGTCCGCGGCGCTCTGCGCCGAGGTCGCGTACTCGATGGCGAGCCTGGGCCGCGGCGACCAGGACTGCACGTACAGCAGGGCGTCGAAGGCCGAACCCGCGCAGTGGCCCTCGTACACCCGCCAGGTGCCGCCCGCGGTCCCGAAGGAGTCGGGGACCAGCTCGTGGTGGGCGGCGAAGCCGAGCTGCGCGACCGGGTTGCGGGTCCCGTCCACGGTGCCGTCCAGGCCGGTCACCACCTGGGCGAACGGCAGGTCGGCGTCGGCGAGCGCGGCGGCGAGCGCACCGGCGGTGGCCCGCACGTGCTCGGTGACCGGCCGGGCGCCGTCGATCCGGCAGCGCACCGGGACGATCCGGGTGCAGAGCCCGACGACGTCCTCCATACCGGCCTCGAAGCGGCCCGCGGCCGCCACGCCGAGGACCAGGTCGGTGGTGCCGATCCGGCGGGCCGCGGCGAGCGACCACGCCGCGAGCAGCACCGAGGTGACGGTGGTCCGGCTAAGCCGCGCCAGCCGGTCCACGCCCTCGGCCACCTGCTCCGGCAGCTCGAACACCAGCCGGGCGCCGGCGCCGTCGGTACCAGACCCACCTGCCGTGCCGACCGGATCGGGTCCGCCGGGCAGGGTCGCCACCAGCGGGGCGCCGTCCAGCCGCCGCCTCACCCCGGCCATGGCCGCCGCCAGGTCGCCCGAGGCCTCCCGTGCGGCCAGCCGGGTGCCGATCCAGTCCGGCGACGGCCCGGTCCCGGGCAGCGCGCCCGGTCCGTCCTCGTACAGCCGGGCGAACTCGCGCCACAGCACACCGATGCTCCAGCCGTCGGCCAGAGCGTGGTGCACCAGCACCGAGATCAGGGACTCGGCACCGGCGAGGGTGCGGACGAACACCACGGGCGGCCGCTCGAAGGGGCGCAGCAGCTCCCCGGCGCGCGCCGCGTACAGCTCGTGCACGGCGCGCACCGCGTCCGTCCCGGCGGGCAGGGTCTGGTGCAGCAGCCTCGGCTCGTAGGAGGCGGGCAGCACCAGCCGTCGCACGGTCCGCTTCTCCCCGGACGGGGTCTGCTCGCCGGTGAACATCGTGCGCAGCGATTCGTGGCGGGCGGTGAGGGCGCGCAGCGCGGCCCGGGTGCGCCCGAGGTCGAGCAACTCCGGCGGCCGCAGGGTGAAGAGCAGCCGGTAGGGCCGGTCCTGGCCGGCCAGGTGGGCGGCGAGCATGGCCCGCTGCCCGGGCAGGAGCGGGCGCGGCTGCGGGGCGGCAGCCGGGGCGGCGGCCGGGTCGACGGGCGGCGGGACGCTCGGCACGAAGGCCCGCGCGCCGGCCAGGACGGCGGCCAGCGGGTCCGGGCCGAGCAGTCCCGCGACCTCGACGTCGCGGGACAGCCGGCGCTGGCCGTGGGCGCCGAGGGCGATCGCCTGGAGCGAGGATCCGCCCAGGGCCGTGAACGACTCGGCCCGGTACCGGGCGCCGGCCTCGTCGGCCGGCAGCCCGAGTACCTCGGCGACCAGTGGCAGCCAGTCGGCGGCGCGCCCGGGGGCGACGGTCATGCCCGACCGCCCTCGGCCCCCGCCGCCTCGGGCGCCGCCGCCTCCGGCTCGTCCCGGCCGGCCACGGCCAGCAGGTCGCCGTAGCGGGGGTTGTGCAGCACGTCGGCGAGGTCGACGGGACGGTTGAGCTCCTGGCGGATCAGGGTGCTCAGCCGCAGCGCGCTCAGCGAGTGGCCGCCGAGGTCGAAGAAGTCGTCGTGCTCGTGGACCTCGTCGACACCGAGGACCTCCATCCAGAGCTGCTCGAACTCGGCGACCCAGTCCTGCTCGGTCCGAGGGTTCATCACAGGTGCCTCTCCTTCGCGGTGGC
This sequence comes from Streptomyces sp. XY431, assembly GCF_001279805.1. NCBI lineage: Bacteria > Bacillati > Actinomycetota > Actinomycetes > Kitasatosporales > Streptomycetaceae > Streptomyces > Streptomyces sp. XY431. Next base: position 57,110 of record NZ_LGDO01000105.1, on the reverse strand, counting down.
GGGGATCTCCAGGTAGTGCCGGGTGGGGGCGAACGGGTAGCCGGGGGCGGGAACGCGGGTGCGGCCACGGTCCCCCTCCTCGTTCCAGGGGCCGCCGATCCCCAGCTGCCAGAGCAGGCCGACCGCGGCCAGCATCCGGTCGTAGGCGCTGCTCATCTCGGGCAGTTCGACCCCGAGGTGGGGGAAGACCTGGGTGCCGACCTCCAGCCAGGCGGCCGGCTCGGGGTCGACGGCCGGCGGCGCGAACGCGCCGTCGCCGGGCTCGTCGAAGCGGCTCGCCCAGTAGTCGGGGTCGGCGGCCTGGTCCGCGGTGACCGGCGCACCGTCGACCGGGGAGTACAGCCGGGCGGTGGGTGCGGCCGGCCGCCAGTCGGACGGCCGTCGGCCGAGGGCCAGCTCGATGCCGGTCCCGAAGCCGAACACCCCGGCCGTGCACGCCGCGGCGACCGCGCCGGGGCCGTTGCCGGTCAGGGCGACCGGGCGGATTCCGCGGCGGCCCAGTGCGTCGGTCCAGGCCATCGCGACGGCGAACCGGCCCACCCGCTCCTTGGTCACCGGATCGGCGTCCTCGCCCAGCGGGCGCAGCGCGGCGTAGCCGAGGTCGATGATCCGGCGGAAGTCGGGGTCGATGTGGTAGCAGTGCCCGCAGCCGGGCAGTCGGCCGCCGCCGGTGAGGTGGTAGGCGACCCCGCGCTCGGCGGCCTGCGGGTCGGTGCGGCGCACCGGCAGCAGCGGCTTGAGGTCCTCCTCCGGCATCCGGACGGTGAAGCCGCGCCAGGGGAGCTCGGTCCGTCCGGTGCGCAGCGTGTAGGCGACGTCGCCGAGTTCGGCCGGCGGCAGGTCGGCGAGGAAGGCGTCCACCCGGGCCAGGCTCTCGGTGGCCGCCTCCTCCGTCCTGGCCGAGACCAGCAGCAGTTCGCTCGCCGGGCGGCGGGGCCGCGGGCGGGCGGCCGGCGGGGCCTCCTCCAGGACGATGTGGGTGTTGGTGCCGCCGATGCCGAAGGAGCTGACGCCGGCCCGGCGCACGCCGTCGATGGCCGGCCACTCGGTGGCGGTCGCGGGCACCCAGAAGACCGACTTCTCCAGTTCGAGGGCCGGGTTCGGCGCGGTGAACAGGCCCACCGGCGGGATGGTGCGGTGCTTCAGGGCGAGCACGGTCTTGATCACGGCGGCGACCCCGGCGGCGGTGTCCAGGTGGCCCATGATGGACTTGAGGGCGCCCAGGGCTGCCTTCGGGCGGTCGCCCCGGTCGGTGCCGAACACCGAGCGCAGCGCGGCGAGTTCGATCGGGTCGCCGAGCGGGGTCGCGGTGCCGTGGGTCTCGATCAGCCCGATGGTGTCGGGGTCGATGCCGCCGGCCGCGAGCGCGGTGCGGATGGTGGTGGCCTGGCCCTCGACGCCGGGTGCGGTGAACCCGGCCTTGCGGGCGCCGTCGTTGACGGCGGCGGTTCCGGCGATCACCGCGTGCACGGTGTCGTTGTCCCGGATCGCGTCCTCCAGGCGCTTGAGCACCAGCACGCCGCCGCCGTCGGCGTCCGCGGTGCCGTCCGCGGCGACGTCGAAGGTACGGCAGTGGCCGTCGCGGGAGAAGGTGCCGCCGGGGGCGTAGAAGTGGCCGCGCCGGGTGGGCGGGCCGGAGGAGGCGGCGCCGGCGAGCACCATGTCGGCCTCGTAGGTGAGCAGGCTCTGCACCGCCAGGTGGATGGCGACCAGCGACGTGGAGCACGCGGTCTGCACGGAGAAGGCCGCGCCCTGGAGGTTGAGCTTGTAGGCGATCCTGGTGGCGGCGTAGTCCTTGTCGCTGGAGGTGAGCACGCCCAGTCCGCCGGCCGATTTCACCGCGCGGGCGTTCGGCCACAGGATGTCGAGCAGGTAGACGTTCATCCCGGTGCCGACGTACACCGCGGTGCGGTTGCCGTCCGCGCCGATCGGCGGGTAGCCCGCGTGCTCCAGCGCGCCCCAGGCGCATTCGAGCAGGATCCGCTGCTGCGGGTCCATCAGCACGGCGTCCTGCGGCGAGTAGCCGAACAGCCGGTGGTCGAAGTGGTCGTAGTCGTCCAGGACGGCGCGGGCCGGGATGAAGTTGGGGTTGTCGGCGACCTCCTCCGGGACGCCCCAGCCGAGGAGTTGCTCGCGCGAGAAGAAGGAGATCGACTCGACGCCGTTCTCGATGTCGTGCCAGTAGCGGTCGAGGTCGCGTCCGGCGCCGGGGAGCCTGATCCCCATGCCGATAATCGCGATCCGGTCCTGCCCCTGTTCCTGCCCCGGCCCTTGCCCCTGTCCCTGTCCCTGTTCGTCAGACATGCTCGTGCCCCCTGTTGAGTCGGCGCCGTCGGGCGAGTTCGTCACGGCCGCGCTTGCGCAGCGCGGTCCGGTCGTCGGCGGGCACGGCGGTCCGTGCCTGCCGGAAGTGCGCGGCGCAGGCGGCGACCGTGCCGTGCCGGAACAGGTCGGTGACCGAGAGCTCCAGCCCGGTCTCCGCCATCCGCTCCCGCACGGTGATCAGCGCGAAGCTGCTGCCGCCCACGTCGAAGAAGTTGTCGGTCGGTTCGAGGTCGGGCCGGCGCAGCACGTCGGCCCAGATCGCGCGGATCCGCGCGGTGAGCGAGTCGCCGTTAGCCGGCCCCGGGTCGGCGGTGACGCGCTCGGCATTGGCGGCCCCGGCGGTGACGCGCTCGGCATTGGCGGCCCCGGCGGTGACGCGCTCGGCATTGGCGGCCCCGGCGGTGACGCGCTCGGCGAGCAGGCGCCGCCGGTCGACCTTCCCGTTGGCGTTCAGCGGGATGCGCTCCACCGGCAGGATCCGGGACGGCACCATGTAGCCGGGCAGCTCGTCGCGGACCAGGGCGCGCAGTTCGCGCTCGTCGCCCGCCCCGGGGTCGGCGCAGACGAACGCGATCAGCTCCTCCGCCTCCACCACGGCCACGCACTGGCGCACGCCCGGGCGGCGCAGGAACGCCGCCTCGACGTCCGCGAGTTCGACCCGGTGGCCGCGCACCTTCACCTGGGTGTCCTCGCGGCCGATGTACACCAGTCGGCCGTCGGGGGCCCAGCGGACGATGTCCCCGGTCCGGTAGAGCTCGCCGGGGGCGTACGGGTCCTCGCCGAACCGGGCGGCGGTGAGCCCCGGTTCGCCGATGTAGCCGGCGGCGACCAGTTCGCCGGCCAGGTACAGCTCACCGGGCACGTTGACGCCGGTGGGCCGCCGGTCCTCGTCCAGCACGTAGCAGCGGTTCGCCGGCAGCGGCACCCCGATGCTGCCCTCCCGCACCCGGCCCAGTTCCGCGGCCGGCACCTCGATCACGGTGTTCACGATGGTGGCCTCGGTGACCCCGTACATGTTGACGAAGACCGCGGGCAGTCGCCGCGGGTCGACCAGCGCGGCCAGCCGGGACCAGCTCAGCGCCTCGCCCACCAGGACCACGTACCGGACCGGGGAGCGGTCGCCGTCCAGGGTGTCGAAGAACGGCGGCAGTACCCGGTACAGCAGGCTCGGCGTGAGGTTGACCACCGTGACCCGTTGCGCGTGGATCAGCCGGGCCAGCCGCTCGGGGTCGAGCACGTCCTCCTGGTCGGCGATGACCAGCCGGCTGCCGGTGGTCAGGGCACCCAGGATCTCCAGGACCGACACGTCGAAGGAGAAGTTGTGCGCGGCCAGCCAGCTGTCGCCGCCGTCGGTGGCCAGGCCGCACGGGCGCGGGCCGAACAGGGCGTTCAGGCCGCGGTGGCGGACCATCACTCCCTTGGGCACCCCGGTGGAGCCGGAGGTGTACATCACGTAGGCGACGTCCGAGGGTTCGGGCCACCGGAGCGGGTGCTCCAGCGCGCCGTCGCCGAGGTGGGCGTCCGACGGGACCGGGTGCTCCGGCGCGCCGTCGCCGAGGTGGGCGTCCAACCGGACCGTGTCCCGGCCCTCGGTGAGCTGCCGGGCGAGGTCGGCGGTCTCCTCCTCCACCAGCACGACGGCCGGTTCGGAGCTGTCCAGGATGTGCTCCAGGCGCCGGCGCGGGTGCGCGGGGTCGAGCGGCACGTAGGCACCGCCGGCCTTCCACGTCCCGAGGATCGCCGCGAGCATCGCCGGGGAGCGGCCGAGCAGCAGCCCGACCCGGGTACCGGTGCGCACGCCGGCCCGGCGCAGCGCGGCGGCGATCCGGCCGGACCACTCGTCCAGTTCCCGGTAGCTGGTCGTCCGCCCTCGGTGCACCAGCGCCACGTCGTGCGGGGCCGCGGCGGCGTGCTCGCAGAACAGCCGGAGCACGGACGGGCGGTCGCCCAACCGCAGCACGCCCGACGCCGGCTCACCCGCCGCCGGCTCGACCGGCGGGTTCCAGCCCTCGGTGAGCAGCCGGTGCTCCCGCGCGTCCACCATGGCGGGCTCGCCGCCCGGGTCGTCGACCAGGGACTCCAGCAGGGCGTGGAAGTGCGCCACCAGCCCGTCGACGGTCGCCTCGTCGAACAGCTCGGTGCTGAAGTCGGCGCGCAGGAAGGGCGACCGGGTGGAGACGTCCAGGGTCAGTCCGAGGTCGAAGCGGGCCGCCTCGATCTCGACATCGACCTCGGACACCGTCAGCCCGGTGAAGTCAGGCACGGTGAACGTGAAGTTCTGCACCGTCAGCATGGTCTGGAAGACCGGGGCGTGGCTGAGCTGGCGCTCCTCGCCGACCGCCTGGACGATCCGCTCGAACGGCACGTCCTGGTCGCCGAGCGCGGTCAGCGCCGTCCGCCAGGTCCTGGTGACCAGGTCGGCGAAGTCGGGCTCGCCGCTCAGGTCGACCCGGACCGGCAGCGTGTTGACCAGGCAGCCGACCAGTTGCTCCTCCGCCTCGTCCAGCCGGTTGGCGACCGGGACGCCGATCACCACCTCCGGCTGGCGGGCGTGCCGGGAGAGCACCCGGGCGTAGGCGGCGAGCGCCACCGCGAACAGGGTGACCCCGTGCTCCTTGGCCCAGTCGGTGAGCCGTTGGACCAGCTCGGGATCGACCGGCCGGCGCAGCACCGCACCGCGGTGGGTGAGCACGCCGGGCCTGGGCCGGTCGCTGTGCAGGGCGAGCTTCGGGGCGCCGGCCAGCAGCTCGCGCCAGTGCTCCAGGCGCCGGGTGTGCTTCTCCCACAGGGTGCGCTGGGCCTCGGCGTACTCCAGGTAGGAGGCGCTCGGCGCGGCCGTCGCCCGGCCGTTGTACTGTGCCGCGATGTCGTCCAGCAGCAGCCCGACCGCCCATCCGTCGCAGGCGATGTGGTGCACCAGCACCACCAGGGCGTGCTGGTCGGCGCCCCAGGACACGATCCGGGCCCGCAGCACCCGGCCGTCGGCCAGCGCGAACGGCACGGCGGCCTCGGCGGCCACCAGCTCGCGGAGGTGGCGGTCCTGGGCCGGCCGGTCGGCCGGCGGCTGCGCGACGGCAGTGACGTCGGGCTCCGCCGTGTCGTGCACCAACTGCGTCAACTCGCCGTCCCGCACGGCGAACCCGGTGCGCAGCACCGCGTGCCGGGCGGTGACCGCGCGGACCGCCGCGCCCAGCCGGTCGCGGTCCAGCGCGCCGGTCATGCGCAGCGCGAACGCCACCACGTAGGCGGGGTTGCCCGGTTGCAGCTCGTTGAGGAAGTAGAAGCGCTCCTGGGTGAACGAAGCCCTGCCGCTGTCGGTCATACCGCCCCTCCGGTGTCCATGACGGCCTCCGGGCGGGCGGTGCCCGCCATCGCGTCGGCGCTGCGCCGCGCGGCGGGGCCGATCAGCGCGGCCGCGGCGAGCATCAGCCCGGCGATCGCGATCCAACCCCAGAAGCCTGCCGAGATGACCAGGCCGGAGAAGAGCGCCGGCCCGGCGATGTTCTGGGTCGCCACGTGCAGGTCGAACGCGCCGAGGTACTCGCCCTCGGCGTGCTTGGGTGCCAGCCCGAAGGCGAGGCCCCAGGCCGAGGCGGACTGCATGACCTCGGCCACGGACAGCATCAGGGCGGTCACGACGATGGCCGCGGTGGCCGGCGCCGTCGCGTGCCACAGGGCGGTGACCGAGGCCGCCGCGCAGCCCGCCGCGATCCACAGCCCGGCCCGGCGGGCCGTCGCCGCGGCGCCCGCGACCGTCTCGGCGCCCTTGCTCGCCCGTACCTGGAACAGGATGACGAAGACGGTGTTGACCACCAGGAGCAGTGGCACCAGGAAGGGCCGGACGGCGGCGCGCTCCAGGGCCCACAGCGGCAGCACCACCATGAGCAGGCTGATGTGCGAGGCGAGCACGGTCGACAGGCCGACGACGCCGAGGAAGCGCAGGTCGCGCACCGCGCCGAAGGGCCGGGGCCGCTGTTCCGGATCACCCGGCGGCCCCTCCGGCAGGCGGGTCACCAGCAGGGCCGCGAGACCGAGCAGGACCGCAGCCACGGCGGGGATCAGCACCAGTAGCCGGGTGCTCAGCGCGGCCGCGGCGGCGACGCCGATGCCCGCGCTGAAGCCGACGTTGAACACCGTGCGCATGGTCGCGTTGAGCCGGACCCGCTCGCCCTCCGGGATCACGGTGGCCAGCAGCGCGTTCTCGGTCGGTCCGATCCCGTAGTCCAGGAAGCCGACCAGCGTCACCAGGACGTAGAACTGGATCGCGTCGTCCACCGCGGAGTACAGCCCGAAGCCGACGGCGACCGCCGCGAACAGCAGGAACAGCAGGGTGCGCTTGCGCATCCGGTCGGCGATCATGCCGAAGAGCACCGAGGAGAGCAGGCCGGCGAAGCCCGCCAGCGACAGGCCGATGCCCACCTCGGCGGCGGTCAGCCCGACGTGCAGGGTGAAGTAGACGATGCTGCCGGAGAGGAAGACGCCCTTGCCGGTCGCCTCGGCGAACCGGATCGCCAGCAGTCGCCGGCGCAGCGCGTCGGCGGGGATCAGTCGGCCGAGCAGGCCGGGTGTGTTGCCCGTGGATCCGGCCACCTCAGTACTCACCCCGTCCGTACGCGAGGAGCGTGGCGACCCGCTCCGGCTGGGGTGCGCGCGCGGCCCCGAGCGGGGCCAGCACCCGGGCCCAGCCGTCCAGCCGCTCGGCGTCGAGTCCGGCGGCGGCCGCCAGGCCGTCCCGGCGGCCCACCATGTCGGCGAGGTCCGTGCCCTCCAGCACGTAGTCGGCCGCGTCGAAGCAGCGTTCGCCGATGCAGGCGATCGGGCTGCGGGCCACCAGGCCCCTGCGGTCCGAGGTGAGCACATTGCCCAGGTGCAGGTCTCCGTGGAGCAGCACCCGCTCGGGTTCGGTGGCCAGCAGCCGGTCGGCGATCCGCCTCGCCTCCGCCAGCTCGGCACCGCCCTGCTCGGCCCAGCCGAGCATCATGCCGAGCCAGTCGGCGGCCTGCCGGGGCGCGCTCGCCGGGTCGCCGACGGTGTGCAGGTCGTCCAGGAACCGCGCGTAGTCGGCGGGGGACGGCGGCTGCGGCAGGTCCTCCACCGGCGTGCCGGGCCGGACCGCCTCCAGCAGCGCCGCGCCCCGGCTGCTCGCGTGCACCTGGGGCACCCGGCCGCCGGGCGCGAACTGCCGCAGCATCGCCACTTCCTCGGCGAGGGCGTAGGCGTCCGGCGCGAGCTTCAGCTCGGCCTCACCCATCGGCCCCGTGCAGGAGACCAGCACGGAGGTCACGGCCGACGAGAAGTCGACGCCGACCACCTCCCCGATGTCGAGTTCCCACTCCCTGGCCAGGGCCGCCACCTGTTCCGGCAGCGAGCCCACCCAGCGATGGTTCACCTTTCCCCGGCGCATGAAGTCGGCGATCGCCTGCAATCGCCCGGCTATCAACTCCAAATCCAGCAAAGGGGACACCCCTTCCATGAGTCGCTTCGTGGTTGGTCGGACGGGTGGGGACGGCCGAGCGGTCCCGCCCCGCTGGCCATCGCCACGGGAGGAGACTCCGGCAGGGCCGTGCAAGGCCGATGGAATGGCTGTGCAAGACCTGTTGAATACGCGTGGCCGGGGTTTCGACGCGGATCAACGACCCTTGACGCTGACCGTTCACGTAGGTTCAATTTCCCAGCGGCCACCGGCCTTTCGGGGGAAGAAATGACAGAAACCAACGTCTTTTTCGGGGTGCTAGGCCCCGTCGAAGTCCGTGTCGACAGCGCAACCGTCGCGCTGCCGGCGCGGGTCAGAGTCCTGCTCGCGGCGCTCCTGTGCCGTCCCAACCGGACGGTCAGCGTCGACGAGCTCACCGACATCGTGTGGAGCAACGAACCGCCCGCCGCGCCGGCCACCCTGCGCAGCCATGTGCTGCGCCTGCGGCGCCTGTTGGGCGAAGGATCGGACCGGGTGGTGACCACCGGTCCCGGGTACCGGATCGAGGTCGGAGCACGGACCGAGCTCGACACCCTGGTCTTCGGCGAGCACTGCGAATCGGCCCGCGACGCCGCGCGGTCGAGCGACTGGCCCGCCGTCTGGACGGCGGCCTCCGCGGCCCTGGGCCTGTGGCGCGGCGCGCCGCTGGCCGACGTCAACTGCGACCGGCTGCACCGGGACGAGACTCCGGGCTGGGCCCAGTCCCGGGTGGAGGTCACCGAGTTGGCCGCACGGGCCGGCCTGGAGCTGGGACGCGCGGCCGAATCCGTGCTGCTGCTCACCCGCCTCGCCGCGGAGGAGCCGCACCAGGAAGGCGTGCACGCCCTGCTGATCGAGGCCCTCGCGGTCGCGGGCCGGCGGGCCGAGGCGCTGGCCGTCTACCGGCGGCTGCGCACCGCGCTCGCCCGGGACCTGGGCATCGAACCGGGTGCCCGGATCGCGGCCGCCCACCAACGGGTGCTGCGTTCCGGCGGCAACTCCGCTGCCCCGCACGACGGTTCACAGCGGACGTCCGCACCGGACCGGGACCTGCCGGCCGGGCCCGACCCCGCCGCCCTCGCCCTCCCCACCGGCCCCGTCGTCGAGGTGGACGGGAGCGGCGCGGCGCTCCGGGGAGCGCGTCCCGCACCGACCGAGCCGGTCACCGCGTGGCGCCGGCTCCCGGCGGAACCGGTCACCGTGCTCCGCCAGCTCCCGGCCGACCTGCCCTTCTTCAGCGGCCGCACCGAGGAGCTGCGGACCCTGCTGGCGGCCCCGGCCGCCGGACCGGCCGGGGTCGCGGCCACCGTGCTGGTCACCGCGATCGAGGGCATGGCCGGGGTGGGCAAGACCCAGCTGGCCGTGCACGCGGCGCACGAGCTGGTCCGCGCCGGCCGGTTCGGCACCCTGCAGCTGTACGTGAACCTGCGCGGCTTCGATCCGGACCGGCCCCCGGCCGACCCCTCCGACGTCCTGGCGGGCCTGCTGCACGCACTCGGCGTGGACCGGTCGCTGATGCCCGAGGGCCTGGACGCGCGCGCCGCGCTGTTCCGCGACCGCCTGCACGGCCGCGAGGCGCTGCTGCTGCTCGACGACGCGGCCGACGCGCACCAGGTCCGCCCGCTGATCCCGGCCGACCCCGGCTGCCTGGTGCTGATCACCAGCCGGCGCAGCCTGGCCGGGCTGGACGGTGCCCGCTCCCTGCCGCTCGCCGCCCTGGCCCCGGCGGAGGCGCTGCAGCTCCTGGCCGCGGTCGCCGGCGCCGAGCGGGTCGCCGACTCCCCCGGGGCCGCGGCCCAGGTCGTCCACGCCTGCGGGCACCTGCCGCTGGCGCTGATGCTCGCCGCGGCGCGCCTGCGGGCCCGCCCGGCCTGGCGGCTCGCGGACCTCGTCGAGTACCTGAGACCGGGCGGCATCAGCGCCCTGACCACCGGCGGCCGCTCGCTGCGCGCCAGCTTCGACCTCTCCTACCGGGGCCTGCCCGAGGAGGCCCGGCGGGTCTTCCGGCTGCTGGCCGTCCATCCGGGGCGCGAGTACACCGCGCACGCGATCGCCACGCTGGCCGGTGTCGACCCGGCGGCCGCGCGCGAGACACTGGAGCTCCTGGTGGACGAGCACCTGCTGATCCAGGACACCCCGGCCCGGTACCGCCTGCACGACCTGCTGCACGCCTTCGCCGCCGAACTCACGGAGGGCGGGACCGCCGACCGCCTGGCCCTCTACCGGCTGACGGTGTGGTACTGCCACACCGTCCGAGCGGCGGACGAACTGCTGCGCGCCCGCTCGTCGGTGGTCCGCCCCCGCTACTCCCCGCCGCTGCCCCCGCCGGTGCTGCCGGCCCTGCGGTTCCCGGACCGCGACCGGACGCTGGCCTGGCTGGACGTGGAGCGCGCCAACCTCACCGCGGTGCTCTCCCGCGCCGCCGAACAGGGCCTGGGTCCGCTGGTCGCCGCGCTGGCGCTCTCGCTCAGCTGGTACCTGCACACCCGCGGCCCGGCGTCGAGCCTGCTGTCGGTGCTGCGCACCACCCAGGCCACGGTCAGTCCGGAGGCGGACCCGGTACTCGCCGCCCGGGTGCTCACCGAACTCGGCGACTACCACGCGCTCACCCGCCGGTACCAGGACGCCGTCCGGCACCACGAGCGGGCCCTGGAACTGCACCGGGCCAACCACGACCGGGACGGCGAGGCCGCCACACTGCTCGGCCTGGGCAGCGCGCACGACCGGCTGAACCGGCCGCAGGAGGCGGTCCGGTGCTGGCGGCAGGCCCGGGTGATCTTCGCGGAGCTGGGCAACCGGCTCGGCGCGGCCACCTGCCTGGTGAACCTGGCCCGGTCGTACCGGGCGCTGGAGCGGTTCGACGAGGCCGTCGAGCACGACCGCGACGCGCTGGCGGCCTTCCGCGGCCTCGACGACGAGCACGGGCAGGCGCAGGCACTGGCCGGGCTGGGCGAGCTCCACCAACTGCTGGACCGCGACACCGAGGCCGTCGGGTACCGGCGCCAGGCCCTGCTGCTGTACCGGCGGGCCGGCGACCGCTACGCCGAGGCGGACGTACTGGACGGGCTGGGAACCTCGTACTCCCGGCTCGGCCGGCCCGAGCAGGCGGTGCGGGCCTGGCGCGGTGCCCACTCGATCCTGACGGACATCGCGCACCCGCGGGCCGCGGAGATCGAGCGCCACCTGGCCGGGGCGGCCGGGCACGCCGGGAACCGTCCGGAGCACCGGTCGTACGCACGGTCGCGGTAGCGGACCGCGTTACCGGCGGGGCCGGCAATCGGGCGGGTCGTTCCGGGAACGTGATGTTCCCGGAACGACCCGCCCGACCTCGTTCAGGCCCCGCGCGGCGTCACCGCAGGGCTCACCTCCGGCGTCGCGCCGGCGGCTTCGGCAGCGCCGCCCGGTCCAGCTTGCCGTTCCGGGTCAGCGGCATGGCCGCCAGCACGACCGTGCGCGCCGGCAGCATGTAGCGGGGCAGCACCTCGGCCAGGTGCGCCGCCAGGTCGGCCGGCTCCTCCCGGTCCTCGGTCACCAGGTAGGCCACCAGGGCCGGGACCGCGCCCAGGTCCTCGCGCAGCAGCACCACCGCCTCCGACACCGCCGGGTGGCCGCACAGCACCGCCTCGATCTCGCCCAGTTCGATCCGCAGGCCGCGCAGCTTGACCTGGTGGTCGAGCCGGCCGAGGAACTCCAGCCGCCCGCCGGCCGTCCACCGCACCAGGTCGCCCGTGCGGTACAGCCGGGCGTCCGGCCCGAAACCGAAGGGGTCCGGCACGAACCGCTCGGCGGTGAGGTCCGGCCGGCCGACGTAGCCCCGGGCCAGCCCCACTCCGCCCAGGTACAGCTCGCCCGGCGTGCCGATCGGCACCGGCTCGCGCGCGTCGTCCAGGACGTGGGCCGTGGTGTTGGCGATCGGCACGCCGATCGGGACCCCGCCCTCGGGGTCGTCGTCCCGGCAGGTCCAGTGCGTGACGTCGACCGACACCTCGGTCGGTCCGTAGAGGTTGTGCACCTCGGCCCGGCTGCGCTCCCGGAACCGCCGTACGACGGCCGAGGTCAGCGCCTCACCGCTGCACACCACCCGGCGCAGCGCCGTGCACCCCGAGACCCCTGGTTCCTCCGCGAAGACCGCCAGCATCGACGGCACGAAGTGGGCGGTGGTGACCCCCTGCTCCGCCATCACCCCGGCCAGGTAGGCCGGGTCCCGGTGCCCGTCGGGCCGCGCCATGACCAGCCGGGCGCCGGCCAGCAGCGGCCAGAAGAACTCCCAGACCGACACGTCGAAGGTGTAGGGCGTCTTCTGCAGCACCACGTCCTCCGGGGTCAGCCGGTACTGGCGCTGCATCCAGAGCAGCCGGTTGACGATGCCGCGGTGCGGGATCGCCACGCCCTTGGGGCGCCCGGTCGAGCCGGAGGTGTAGATGATGTACGCCAGGTCGGCGTCCGAGGGTTCGCGGGCGGGCGGCGGGACCTGAACCGTCGGCCGGGTGCCCCCGTCGAGCGGCAGCAGCACGGAGCCGGTACCGGCGAACAGCGGGGCGAACGACTCGTCCGCGAGCACCACCGCCGGGCGGGCCTCGTCCAGGACGGTCCGGATCCGCGCCGCCGGATGCTCGCAGTCCAGCGGCAGATAGGCGCCGTCCGCCAGCAGCACGCCCAACAGGGCCACCACCAGGGCGACCGACCGCTCGGCGCAGACGGCCACCGCCTCGTCCGGCCCGACCCCGTGCGCCCGCAGGCGCTCCGCCAGGGCCCCGGCCCTGGCGACGAGCTCGGCGTAGTCGATCTCCTCGGACTCGTCGCTGACCGCGACCGCCGCCGGGGTGCGCCGGGCCTGGTCGAGGATGTACTCGTGCAGCCGGCGCGGTTCGCCGTGGTCGACGGACGTCCCGTTGAAGCCGAGCAGCCGCGCGCGCTCGGCCTCGGGCAGCAGCTCCAGTCGGCCGACCGGGCGGCCGGGGTCCGCGAGGGCGGCCTCGGCGAGCCGCCCCAGCCGCAGTCCGGCCGCGACGACCGTCTCCCGGTCGTGGCGGTCGGCCCGGTAGCGCAGCGCCCCGGCCGGGGCGGGCGCGAGGTGCAGTTCGAGGTCGTACCGGACGCCGTCCCCGAGGTCGACCGGCTCCGGCTCGCCGGGACGACCCACCAGCACCTGGCAGGGCGACAGCGACCCGGCCCCGCCGGAGAACCCGGCCAACGCCAGGATCCGGTCCGACGGCACGTCCTGGTACCGCTCCGCCTGCCGCAAGGCGTCGGCGGAGGAGCGCAGTTGGTCGAGGAAGGTGGTGCCGGAAGTGAAGACGGCACGCAGCGGGAAGGTTCCGACGCCGCTGCCACCGGTGCGCGGCACGGCGATCACCACATCGTCCTGTGCGCAGCAGCGGTGCAACAGGACCTGCACCAGGGTGACCAGGACGTCGAACGGACGGCAGCCCTCGGCGGTGGCCAGCTTGTCGACGCCGTCCAGCAGAGGCGCGGACAGGGCGAACGGCAGCGTCCCGGTGTCCCCCGCTGCACCCGCTCCCCCCGCGGCCCCGTAGAGGCCCGGCAGGCTCGACCGCGCGGGCGCACCCGCGAGGTGTTCCGCCCAGAAGCGCTCTCCCGCGCCGTTCGGGCCGTCGGGACCAGCGGTTCCGGCCGGATCGGCCGGAGCATTCGAATCGTTCGGAAACGCGCGTGCATTCTCCAGGCTCATGAGGCCCCCATGTCGGACGAACACGACTGAGCAGACAGGGAATTCACAAGGCGGGAAGACGGGAATCGGGCTCCGGGGCGGACCGGACGACAGATCCGACGACGGTCGGCTGACGATTCCCCCATGCCCTTTCACCCTAGCGCCGGGCCGAGCCCGTGCGAACAGGAAGACCTCGACTGTGATCTGTGTCACCAAGCGCTCGCCCCGCCCTCCTCGTGCCACCCGGTGGGGTCAGTCGCGGCCGAGCGCGTGCTCGCGTCGCTCCAGGTAGATCTCCACGAACACCGCGACCTTGGCTCGCAGCGCCCAGGGGTCGAACGGTTTGACGATGAAGTCGACGGCGCCGGCGGCGTAGCCACGCATGGAGTACTCGGGGTCGTTCCCGATGGCGGTGAGGAAGATGATCGGGATGTCGCGGGTGCGGGCGCGGCGTTTGATGTGGGCGGCGGTCTCGTAGCCGTCCATCTCGGGCATCTGGACGTCGAGGATGATGACGGCGAAGTCGTTGGACTCAAGCAGCGCCTTGAGTGCCTCCTGGCCGGAGGAGACGGATATCACCTCGTGGCCGTGGGTATTGAGGACGGCTTCGAGGGCCATGAGGTTGGGACGCTTGTCATCGACCAGGAGAACCTTCGGCCGGAAGCCCGCAGCGAGCGCAGGGGCGTCCAACGGGTCGACCAGGCGCACGAGTTCGGGTTCAGGCAGGACGGCGCCCTGCTGCTGCTCGACCACCTCCAGCTGGCGCTCCAGCAGCTCGCAGCGGGCCTCGGCGAACGCCGCCCGCTGGCGCGTCTGCTCAAGCTCCATGCTGAGCCGGGCGACCTGGAGGGCGAGGACGTTGCGCTCCTCCAGAATCGCCGCACGGTCCGCGTCGGCCGGGGCAGGCCGGCAAACGAACCCGCCCGGATGCTCCAGCTTCGTCAGCCGCTCGTCCAGGTCCTCGATCGCATGGTGGTAGCCGTCCAGCGCATGGTCGAGCTCCTCCTCCCGGGCACTGGTCTGCCGCACCTCCCGGTCCGCGGCACTCAGCTGCCCCTCCAACTGCTGCACGGCTTGGCTGATCGAGGCGTTGGTACGCAGAGCCGCGACGCGCAGCACCCGCAGGTGCTCCCTCGCTGCCCGCTCGATGCGGGTGCCGCGGACATCCTCGATGTGGCGCAGGAAGTCGTCCACGAAGTCCGCCGGCGGAACGCGGGTGCCCGCCAGGTAGCGGGAGAGCGTCCCTGCGTCCACGTAGCACCGTGCCGCGCAGCGGCGGACCGAGACCGCCAGCTCGGAGAACAGCTCCCGCAAGGCCTGGGCCAAGGCCCGGCACTCGCTGTTCAGGTTGTCGCTCAGCGGTTGAAGGCCGCCCATCCCCACCCCTTCGGTCCGGCCGCCTCCCGGCGGTCGGCCACCTCGTGCCACCCTCCCCGGCGGCTGCTCCATGTTTCCCTCACCGAGACCGTTCATGACGGAGTTTCGGACAGTTCCTCGGCCGGGGCGGCAACCAGGCGGTCGAAGAACGGCACCGCGACACCGAACGCTCCCGCCCCGTACAGCACGCACTCTGCGGCCTGCGACCCGGCGAGCCGCACCAGTACCCCCGCGCCGATGCCGGTGAGCACCGCCAACAGCAGGACCAACGCCGACCTCATGGACAGCAGCGAACGCCGCATCCGGACCTCCATCGTCGAGGACCCGAACAGGTATCCGCCGCGGGTCCAACCTCCCGGCTGAAACACCGAGTTGGCAGCATCCTGGCCGAGTCAGGAACCGTTGCGCGGCCCGCAACACCTTGCAACGGCACACGGCGACGGACCGGCAACACCCCCGCCCCATCCCCTCGACCCCCGATCCCGGCAGTCCTTGGCCCCGCAAGCCTCACAGCGGGCCGTCGCGGACCACACAGAGGACCTCGACCGGCTCCTGCGCGGAACGCGGTTCCGATCCGCCTTCATGCGTGACGTCACCACGGAATCCACCAGCCCCTGATCCGCCCCGTCAGGTCCAGTGACTCTTCATTGGGAACCAGGAAAATGTACGGCTTCTTGACGGAAACGCGCAGGGTCAGAGCTTCGGACTCCGAAATGTACCCGGTTTTCGGAACGCTCCTGGTGTCGATCGCCAGCCAGTGGGTGTAATCGTCGGCACGTCCGGCTTTGTTGACGAGGAATCCTGCGGTCTCGGCGTCGGTTCTGCCCCCAATGGCACCCCTGGGCGGGAGGTCAGTCAGATACTGCCCATGGCCGTAATGTGCATGGATGTCGACCGTGGATGCTCTCAGCTCCCCGCTATTGATGATTCCCTCCTGCCCCGCCTCGTTCGTGTAGTGGTACAGCATCCGGTCAGCCTTCGCAGGCTCGGTCGGCTTGAATTTCCCGGCCGGTCGGCCGGGCCTCCGTGCACCTCCCCGACCAGTGCCTCGTGCAGCGCCTCGCGCCCCACCCCGTCCACCGAACTCGTTCTCCGGGAGCGAGTTGAGGTACCGCCTGTAGGCGGCTCCGCCCTGTTTGAATGCGGCCGCCTCTTCCGCCGACATCGCATATCCTCCGCTCCGTGCGGCGAGTCGGGACAGGCCGCGTGCGGCGGCGGCGCCGATCTTTCCGCCGAGGCTTGCGCCGCCGCTGACGATGCCGGTGCCGAGGGAGACGTAGCCGAGGATGCCGGAGGCCTTGGGGGCGGCCTCTTCGAGGGCGCCGCTGACGATCGCGGTGACTCCGGAGACGACTCCGAAGGCGACTTCGGTGGCGGTGGTGGCGGCCATCACCGCGCCGTAGGCGGCGATGGAGGCGCCGCCGGTGAACACGGCGGCGCCGATGGCCAGGACGCCGAAGCCGATGTTGAGCCAGGCGCCCCAGCTGAGGTGGCCGGTGGGGTCGGCGCGGTTGATCGGGTCGCCCAGGCAGTAGGCGTAGGGGTTGATGCCGCCCGCGCCGAAGGGGCTGAGGCTGTCGGGCGCGGTGAAGCGCATCAGGACGGGGCTGTAGGCCCGGTAGCCGTTGCCGAGGTGGTACCAGCCGGTCGCGGGGTCGGTGCGCTCGCCGTCGTGGCCCAGCACGCTCACGGCCTCGGCGGGCCGGCGGTCGCCGTAGGGCGTGTAGGAGTACTCCTCGGCCTGCTGTCCCTCGGCGGCCAGCAGCACCGTCTGCTTGCCGTCCGTGCCCAGCAGCCGGGTCGACGCCTGGGCGCCCTCGCGGCGCTGGGCCACGCAGGCGTCCGCGAGCCGGACCAGGCGGGTGCGCCGGTCGCCCTCGGTGATCGAGGCGAGGGCCTGCCGGTGGTAGGAGAGGACGCTGGTGCGGCCGCCGCCCGCCTGGGTGAGGAGGCGGTTGCCCGGGTCGTACCCGTAGGCGGCGGCCGTGCCGGCCGAGACGAGGCGGCCGAGGTCGTCGTAGGCGAGGACGCGGCCGGCCTCGTCGGCGGTGAGGCGTCCCGCCGCGTCGTAGTGCAGGTCGGTGTGGGACTTCGGGTTGTCGTGGTCGATGCCGGTCAGCTGGCACGGGTCGGCCGCGTTGCCGAACAGGTAGGTGGCGGTGTCGCTGCCGCCCGCGAAGTCGGTGCGGCACGTCCTGACGTTGCCGTAGGCGTCGTAGGTGAAGGTCTGCCCGGTGATCGCGCGGCCCTGCTCGTCCCGCGAGGGCGTCTGCCCGGTACAGGTGTACGCGGTGAGCTGGTTGCGGCCGCTGTAGGCGAAGGTCTCCTCGCGCAGGACGGTGGTGCCGCGCTGCAGGGTGCGCCGGCCGAGGAGGTCGTTGGGCTGCCACTGCTGGGTGAGAACCCACGTGGCGCCCCGGCCGTCGGTGAGCGTGCGGGTCACCTCGCGGCCGAACTCGTCCAGGACCAGGTCCGTCCTCAGGGTGTTGCTGGCCTCGTCCTGGGTGGTCCAGCCGATGACCCGGCCCGCGGTGTCGTAGCGCAGTGTCGCCGATGCGGCCGGGTCGATGACGGAGAGGAGGCGGCCGAAGGCGTCCCAGCCGGTCCGCAGGACCGATCCGTCGACGCCGGTGTACCGGTGTTCGAGGCCGTTGACCGTGTAGGTCGTGCGGGCGGTGGCTTCGGGGTGGCCGGTGAGGCGGGTGGTGTCGGCGCAGGGCCGACCCGAGGGGTAGTAGGCGTGGGTGAGGGTGACCCCGCCTTCCTCGGCCGTGGTCACGGCCGCCGAGACCGGGTCCCGGGTGAACTTCTGGGTGATCGTGACCGCGCCTTCCGGGCCCGCGTCCACCCGGGAGAGGGCGTCGGCGAGCTGCGGGACGTACTGGTAGGCGTGCTTCTTCCCGTCCGGCCCCGTGGAGGTGGCGGGACGGGGGCCGGCGTCCGTCGCGTAGGTGGAGGACCACGTGCGCCCGCCCGAGGTGCTGTGCTTCAGCCGGCCCAGCCCGTCGAAGTCCTGCGTGCCGTACGACGCCGTACCCACCTCGTGCCCCCCGCCCACCTTGAGCCCCGTACCCACCTTGAGCTCCGTCACCAGCGCCTGGGCCGAGAACGGGGCGTAGGCGCGCGAGACCCGGGTGGTGTCCGGCAGGGTGGTGAGCCGCACGCGGTCGTGGGCGTCGTAGTCGTAGGTGGTGGTGTGGCGCAGGTCGTCGGTGTCGCCGAGGACGTCGGTCTCGGTGCGCAGCCGTCCCAGGCCGTCGTACTGGAACTCGCGGCCGCCGCAGGATTTGCCGTCCCGGTCGAGGCGGGTGACGCTCTTCGGCGTGCCGCGCTTGTCGTAACCGGTCACCGTCTTCGCGGGCAGTGGCGTGCCGGCGGCGAGGAGCTGGTGGGTGGTGGTGCGGTTGACCGGGTCGTGCAGGGTGAGTGTGCCCGAACCGTCGCCGAGGGTCGTGGTCGAGTGCTGTCCCCAGTCGTCGTAGGCGTAGGTGCTGGTGAGCGTGATCTCGGTGCCGTCGTCGCCGCGGGTGTGGTCGTGGGCCGTGGTGGACGCCGTGCGGCCCTGTTCGTCGTAGCTCTGTGTCCAGGTGGTGTACCAGGCGCCGCTGCCGCGGGCCCCGCAATCGTCCTGGGCGTCGTCGATGTCCTGGAGTTCGCGGCGGATCAGGCGGCCGGCACCGTCGAAGCTCTCGCGGATCCGGTTGCCCAGCGCATCGGTGGCCGTCGCGACGAACGGCGCGCCGGTACCGGTCCCGTAGGAGCGGGTCTCGACGGCCTGGTACGCGGTGTCCGGGTTCACGGTGCGGGTGAGCAGGCGGCCGAGCCCGTCGTACTCCAGGGTCGTGCGGTTGCCCTGCCCGTCGGTGGCGGACCGCAGGCGCCCGGTGAACCGGGAGAGGGTCTGCGAGCTCTTCACGGTCAGGCCGTCGTGGGTCGTCACCGTGTGGGCCTGCACCAAGGTGTCGTCCTGCACCGAGCAGTGGTTCGTGTCCACCGACTCGTAGGAGTCGGTGCCCTCGGAGTACTCGGTGCTGGCCAGACGGACGAGGCGGCCGAACTCCGCGCTGTCGGAGGTGTTGTAGGTGAACACCTGCTTCCGCAGGAGCCGGTCGCCGACCCGGTGGCTCTCCTCGGACTTCAGCACGACGGTGGGCACCTTCGGATCGGGCAGGCTGTAGCGGTAGGCCGTCGAGTGGACGGGCGCGTCGAAGCCGGTCTCCGGGGGCGTGCGGGTGACGCCCTTGAGCAGGCGGGTGAACCCGTTGGGCTCGGGCGGGCACTCGCCGCCGCTGCCGCCGGCCGGGTAGTACTCCCACACCGTGTGCGTGCCGTCGGGGTCGTCCTGGCTGGACGGGTTGCCGTACTCGTCGAAGAAGGTCCTGGTGGTCTCCTGGTAGGTCTTCGCCGGGCCGGAGGACCGGGAGTCCGTCCAGGTCACTGTTTTCTTCTTCGGGAGCTGGAACTGCGCCGGCTGGTCCTCGAACGGCTTGCCGGTCACCGCGTAGTACTGGGTTTCCACGAGCCGCGCGCAGTGGTTCTGCTGCTGCCTCTCGGCGGTCTGCAGGTGGAACTTGTTGTACGTCCGGGTGACCCTGGCGGTCCGGCCCGCGCAGGTCCGCGATTCCGTGGAGCCGTAGGAGTATTCCGTCAGGACGTCGTACAGGCAGTCCCGACTGCTGTCCCAGTCCACGTCGGAGTGGCCGCCGAGGAAGTTCGTGTCCGTGTAGTCGTACGACACCTCGATCGGGGGCTGTCCGCCGCCCGGTGTCCGGACGAACCGGTTCACGCGGGGAAGCGCCGGCAGGCCCGCGGTGACGGGGAACCGGTGCCCGTCGTCCTCGTACCAGGCGCTCTCGTCCATCCCGCCCGGCATCGTCACGCCGGTGATCCAGGAGCCCCACGCCCCCTGCTGCCCGACCGCGGTGTGGGTGAAGTCCCACACCAGCGGTTTGTCCGCCCCGAGCCCGAAGTGGTGCACGCTCCCGAGGAGGCCGTTGCGGAAGCGCAGTTCGACGTCGTAGCCCTCCTTCTGCCCGGGGAGGACACGGAGGGTGGTTTTCGACTGACCGGTGTAGACCACCTTCAGGAGGAGGTCCCGCTCGTCCTTGACCTCGGCCAGCCGCGGTCGGTCACCGGCGGTGAAGTCCCAGCGCAGTTCCAGGCGGTGGCCAATGGGCGTCAGCAAGGCGGTCGGCACCTTGAGGTCGAAGGCGTTCCGCGGCCCCGTCAGGATCTCCACGTCCCCGGACTTGTGCGTGATCCGGTAGCCGTCCTTGTCCTGCTCCCGGGCGATGTGCACGGTGTCGAGCTTGTGCTGCATCAGGACGACCTTGGTGCCCGTCTCCTCGACGCGGTACTGCTCGCCGCTGGACAGGACCAGTAGCCGCTCGCTGACGTCGTACGTCGTCATCGGCAGCGACACGCCCTGTCCCAGGCCCATGTCGGTACTGGTGAGCGGCGAGTACGACAGGGTGAGCGGCAGCGACGGGCCGAGGGCGCGATTGCCGACGAGCCCGCCCAGCGCGATCTGGACGTTGAACAGCCCCGTGCGGGGGTCGACGCCACCGGACACCGCACTGGAGAAGTTGGTCGCGTGAGTGAACAACGCGGAGGTCGTGGCCATGGCTGGATGCTCCTCCAGGAGAGCGCTTCGTCGGCGATGGGCCGGGCCGCCCGCTCGCCCCTTGTCGAGGGCCCTCCCCGCAGCAGGGAGGGCCCCACGTCCGTGTCGGTCCGTCAGCCGCTGATGCTCGGGCGGCCGTTCTCGATGTGTCCCATCAGGCGGCGGCGGAAGGACGGGTCCTCCGCGACGGACAGGTCCAGGTCGTACCAGCCCTGCGCGTCCTCGGTGACCCAGGTGAGGACGAGGGGGGTACCCGCGGTCGCGGTCCCCTGGAGGGGGGCGGCGGTGCTGTAGTACCGCGGCTTCACGGTGACGGTCTGCGACCCGTTACCGGTGACGGTGATCGTGAAGGTGAGAGTGCGCTGCGGACCCGGGGCGACAGCGGTGGCGACCTCGGTCCCGGCGGCGGCGCCGGCGGCCGTCCCGGCGAACTCGCGACGGAAGCCGTTGGGGCCGGTGAGGTAGAAGTCGTATGCCCCGCACTTCAGTTGCACCTCGGCGGAGGCCGCCCCGGCGCCGAGCACATCGAAGTGGCGCGGGGCCTCGGGCTCGGCGGCGCCGTACGCGTACAGCGTCAGGTGCGAGGACACGGCACCGGTGTTGGACATCCGCAGCAGGAACGCCGTCGGACCGCTCAGGGCCCCGTGGGCGTCCGGCTGGTACGGCAGTGGGCGGGCCAGGCGTCGGGTCGGGTCGGTGGGCTGCTCCGGCGGCTCGCCGGTGCGGTCGAAGTCGAAGAGCGAGGTGAGGTCACCGGCGACGGTGCGCCGCCAGCGGCTGATCGCGGGCTGCCGGACACCCAGCCACTCCTCCACGAACCGGACCTGCGAAGTGTGGTCGAATACCTGCGAGTTGACGTAGCCACCGACGGTCCACGGGGAGACCGCGATCATCGGGACGCGGATGCCCAGGCCGTTGGGCTGGTCGCCGACGTACTCGTCCGTGACGGCTGCCGGTGGGACCGGCGGCGGCACGTGGTCGAAGAACCCGTCGTTCTCGTCGTAGCTGATGAACAGCACGGTGGAGTCCCACATGTCGTCGTTGGACGCGATGGCGTCCAGGACCTGGTGGACGATCGCCTCGCCGTCCGTGGGGGCCGAGCTTCCCGGGTGCTCCGAGTCCGCTTCGGCGGGTACCAGATAGGACACCCGCGGCGCCCGCCCGGTCGAGATGTCCTGGGCGAACGCGTACACGAAGTCCTTGTAGTTCTTCGGGTTCGCCACCGCGTCCGGTGCCGGTGGGCAGCGGAAGAGTCCGCGGTCGTAGAGGCTCCGGTCCGCGGGCGGCAGTTCGGCGACCGCCTTGGCGAGCGCCTCCACGTCCTGCGGCCGCAAGCTCTTGCGGTAGAGGTCGTACAGGCTCCCGGCCTTGAGTCCGGCCTTCTCCAGCACCAGCCGGAAGATCCGTTTGAACTCGGCGTGGAATTCCAGGTTGTTGTCGTAGAAGTTGTCCCAGCCCTGGTAGACCCGCCAGCTGATCCCGTCGGCGCCGAAGGGGTCGTTGTTGACTTCCAGGAGCTCGGGGTAGCTGGGCCAGTTGTAGCCGGCCGGCCTGTTCTCGCGGTCGTGCGCGGCGGCCCCGGTGACGCGGCTCCCGTCGGGCTCCCAGCCGCCGAAGCCGCTGAAGAGGTAGTTGCGGTTGCTGGTGGTCTCGCCCAGGACCGAGCAGTGGTAGGAGTCGCACACGGTGAATCGTTCGGCCAGCGCCCGGTAGGTGCCGACGACCTCCGGCTGGTCGAAGTAGCCCATGGTGACGCCGCTCTTGAACTTGACCCACTGGTCGTGGAAGCCGTTGTTCCACGCCGCATGGCCGGTGTCCCAGCCGTGGTCGGCCGGCGCGGTCAGCCCGCTCCCCTTGTCGAGCCGGTACGGGCGGTAGACGACGGGGACCGCGCTGTCCTGGTCGGGTTGGTCGAGGACGGTACGCGGACGGTCCGTCTCGGGCAGTGTGACGAGGTTGCGGTCCTGGAACCCGCGGACCCCGGCGAAGCCGCTGCCGAAGTAGTGGTCGAAGGAGCGGTTCTCCTGCATGAGGAAGACCACGTGCCGGACGGCCTTCAGCCCGCCGGGACGGGGCTTGCGCTGCATGGCCTTCAGCAGCGAGGAGGGCAGAAAGTCGTTCACGCGTACTCCTGGGACTTCGTGGCCGGCCGGTAGTCGAGGAAGATGTAGTCGCCGCCCGCGTCGAGGTTCAGGTCGATGTCGGAACCGCCCGCCTGGACGCGGCGGTAGCCCTCCTTCGGCGGAATGCGGACGTCGGGGTCCGCCCAGTGGGTGACGGCGAGGTCGGTGATCGGCGTCCCCGCCTCGCGGCTCACCGCCAGGAACAGGGCGGTCTTCTCGTTCCTGACGCCCTTGTTGAGGTCGACCGGCAGCTTCTGGTAGCCCGCGGGCGGCTTCTCGTCGTTCACCAGGACACGGAGGCCGGTGATGGGCCGGTCCTGGGGGTGCTTCTCGAGGACGAGGTACAGGTACGCGCCACCCGCGCCTCGGTTCAGATCGACGTCGATCCCCTCCCACCCGGTGGGCACACGGAGCGGGGTCTGCGGTGACGGCTTGTCATAGGGAACCAGAACGTCGATATCGGTGATGAATCGGTCCATGGGCATGTCTCCCCTCGCGGGACGGTGGACGCGGGACAGCAGGGAGAGTCGCCTCACCTGTGGCGCCACGGCCCAGTGTCGCGCCGTCACCAGTGGTCCATGAGTGCGACACTCTGCCTGCGATCCATTTAGTTCGTAGACAATGGAAGCCGGTGACTCATGGGCGTTCCGGGCTGGTTGGCGGTCGCGGCGGCAGCCGTGCCGGTCGTGCCGACCAGGCGGGCACGGCCTACCGAGTCACCGATCCCGACCAACCGCAAACTCTGGAGGCATCCCATGACCGTGACGGACATCGGCATCCTGGAGGGGAGCCAGTCGGCCAAGAAGGGCTGGGTGAAGGACCAGCACGACCTCAACAAGGGCGCACACGGCGACTACCTCTACCTGACCTGGGAGCCGAACGGCGCCAAGAAGCCCGTCACCGACCTCTACGTCATCGAGGGCAAGGGCGCGCAACCCCCGCACGGCTACGAGAGGATCGGCACGAACCTCAACCAGGGAACCAGTGGTGAAGACCTCTACCTGTGCTTCTCGAGGGACGGATCGAAGCCCCTCCTGGAACTCGCCGTGGTGCTCTCCGGCGACCAGTACGCGCCCGCCCCGGAGGGCTTCACGCGCTACGAGAAGGACCTCAACAAGGGAGCCGGCGGGGAGTTCGTCTACCTCTGCTACCGACAGCAGGAGTGACGGAGCCGCAGGCCGGGTTCCGCAGGCCGGGTCGGCATTGGACCGGCGGCACCGCTCCGCCGGTCCAACGGCCGTCACCTCAGGTCCTATCCGTGATCTGCACCGAGCTGTGGTACGTCCCGTTCAACGAGCTGAAGACGAGAGCGTCGGACTCGGTCTTCACCAGGACTCCGATCGACCTGGAGCGTGGCTTCGGCGCGCCGGTGTGGGCGACGTAGTACTTGATCTGCGGAGTCCGACCCTTCCGCCATGTGATCTCTTTCGTCTTCTCGTAGCACCAGTTCACCACCGTGCCACTGGGATCCTTCACGGGGATGTCCGACTCGTCGATGTAGTCGATCAGCGAGATGCTTGCACACAATTTCTCGACCGTGACCTCGACGGGATTTCCGTCGTCATCGGTCGGCTGCACGGTGATCACCACACCGATTCTGTCGTCCGGATAGGCGTGTCCGGTCTCGCGTCGCTGTTCCCCCGTCTCGAGCACCACCGAGAGCTTCGACACCGAGGTCCACTTGTTCGCCATCCGCCATCTCCTCACCTTGCGCCGAACGGACTGTCGAGTCGGCCCAGAATGTTTCCGGCGCAGTTCGACACCCGACTGCGCCCTTTCTCCGACGACAACAGGGAACGGGGCGCCCTCGGAAACCGGAGGGCACCCCGCCTGCTGTGCGGAACCGCCGCTACGCCTGCTGCTTGTAGCAGATGTAGATGAACTTCCCCTTGGCCCCCTCATTGAGGTCCTGCTCGTAGCGCGTGAAGCCCGACGGAGCCGGCACCTTGTCGCTGTCGCCGGAGACAACGACGAGATCCAGGATGGGCTTCGTCCCCTCCCTCGAGAAGCACAGGTAGAGGTATTTTCCGCCGGCGCCCTTGTTGAGGTCCGTGCTGATCTTGTAGTAGCCGTGCGGGGGGTCCTCGCCCTCGCCCTCGACGACATAGAGGTCGGTGACGGGCTTCTTGGTGCCGTTCAGCTCCCAGGACAGGTAGAGGTACTCCCCGCCGGCCCCCTCGTTGAGGTCGTGCTCGTCCTTCTCCCAGCCCTCCTTGGGGGACTGACTCCCCACCAGAATGTCGATGTCTGTCACAGCCATGTCGTACCTCCCGAAGTGCGATCGATCGGAGAAACCGGGGCGCATGCCACCAGAGCGGCCGGATGGCACCACCACGGGCCGACGACCCGGAGGTCGCCCAGCGCGGACGAGCCTATGCATGACCGATGCAAATAGTCTGTATACGAAATCAGTTCCCGTCGACGTTCACTCGATCCGGTGAGCACCTGCCCGTTCCATCACGCCGACCCACGAAAATTCCGCTCCCGTACAGCCGGGCTCGACAAGGTGGTCCGACAGGAGCGTGACCGCATCCGGCGCCGTCGCGCGCAGCGCGACCATGCCGGCCACGATCGCCTTGCACAGCCGCTCCGCAGATTTCGGAGGCTTGACGGGCTCCGGAGTGGGAAGTCGGACCCGCCGACTTCCCACTCCGTCCACTCGGCCCAACCCGGGCCCTGCAGCCACCATCGCGAGGAGGGTCGGGTGATCGCCCGTACAGTGGACCGAACCGGCCCGCTATCCGCGCGGTGCGCTCAAGTTCCCGCAACTCCAAGGCAGTTCACCCTTGCCAACGACAACCGCCGGCCGACGGCCCCTACTGCCTTCGACTCCCCCCGCGGCCCGCCCGGAGTTCCTGCCGCGCCTTCCCCTGGCCCCGGTGGCCACCGAACGCTCGGCCCACCGCCCGCTCGGCGGGCGGCCGCGCCCCTCCGCACCGGAACGATCCACGAGTGCCTGGCATCACCGGACCGTGCGCGACGGTTGCACGCGGAGTCACGGGAGACGGAAGATCTGGCGCGCACGGCTACGTTCTGTAGTAGATTGCACACGTAGCGACCCTGTCGGGGGCGACTCCTTCGTGTACATGCGCAGTGAGCGGTCGAGTGTCCCGGAGTGTGCCACTGCCGCGGGGAACGCGAGGTCTCATCGCTGTGTCCTTCCGGAGGTTCTCATGCGTAAGCGATTCGCGGCCGTTCTGACTCTGGCCGTATTTCTGATCGGTTCGCCGTCGGCGTCCGCCGCCGGCCCTGACGCGGCGCGGGCCAACCGTGCGGGCTACGACTTCTGGTTCAACCAGAGCGGCTCGTCACCGAAGGTCGAGCTCGGTCAGGGGCGCCACAGCGGGCTCCTGACGGCCGACTGCGACTCCGACATCGTGGCCGCCCGCCTCATGCACGTCACCTGGGGCCTCGACCGGCCGGTGGGCAACGTGATCGAGCTGCGCTGCAACGCGACGTCCACCGTCGTCGATTACGAGCTCAGTGGCGGGGAGTACTACTTCTACTTCTACTCCGGTGTCGACAACACCCACGTCTACGGCAGCCTGTACTAATGTCCGCCCACCCCATGAAGAAGGAACGGCGCACTCCCATGCGGAAGTTCTCCACCGCCCTGGCGCTGACCATGGCCGCCCTGCTGACCGCCGCCCCCGCCGCCGCTGCCGCGGTTCCGGCTGCCGAACCTGCCCAGCACCGGACGAAGCGCCAAGTGTTGTTCGACTTCTGGTTCAACCAGCACGCGGACTCGCCCGCTTTCGGACTGGTGGGCGGAGTAGGGGAACGCTCGATCTTTCTGAACGGCAGCTGCGACTCGGACGTGATCGCCGCACAGCTCTACCACGAGACCAACGGCTTCGACCGGCCGGTCGGCAACGCCTTCACGATCCCCTGCAACGAAGAAGCCACCTTGGTCCATTACGACCTGAGTGGCGGAACATACTATTTCTACCTTCTGTCCGGCGTCGACAACACACACGTCCGCGCGAGGGTGACCTAAAGCTGTTCCGGAAGGTCCGGGACTGGGCATTGTCCTGGCGATCATGAGCGGAGCCAGATGACGAGCGCGGCTGCTGTGACGGTTCCGAGGTGGACGTAGCCGCGCTTTTCGAACCTGGTCGCAACCGCGCGAAAGGTCTTCAGCTTGTTGATCGCCGCGGCAGGGCCGGGGGCCGGCTGAGCCGTGCGCTCCTCCACTGTCCGGTGGGATGAGGAGGAGCGCCGGTGCCGGGTCAGACCAGGCGGGTGGTGGCGTAGAACTCGATCGCGGTGTGCTGGTACTCGGCCAGGCCGGGAGTGACAGCCTCGTAGGCGGCGCGCCAGGACGGGTTCTGCACGCAGCCGAGGCCCATGGCGCGGAACTCCTCAGGCGTGACGGGGTGCAGCTCGGCGAGCCAGCGGTACCGGGCGTCGATCTCGGCCTGGACGGAGTCGGCGGAGGCCGGGGTGCCGGCCGCCAGTAGCTCCGCGAGGCGGATCATTCCGGCCGTTCGCTCGCGCTGGCCCGCCTCGAGCTCGGCGGCGTCCATCGTCGCGGTGCGGCGGTCGGTCGCCGGCAGCCGCTCGGGTCGCCCCCGCTCGGCCCAGGCACTGCCGGCGGTGGGGCGTATGCCGAGCGGGCCGAACTCGTCGAACGCGAACGTCCGGTCGGGGAAGCGCTCCAGGACGTGCTCGATCCGGTCGAGTTCGGCGTCCCGTTCCGGATCGGTGGACTCCTTCCAGGTCTTCGTCCGCTGAAAGGTGACGCCTCGTCCGGCGAGCAGGCTGCGCAGGGCCTCCCGGCCGATCCGGATCACCCGGCCGTGAACCTTGCGCAGGTGGGCGGTGAGCTTGCGGATCGACCAGCGGGTGAAGGGCTGCCCGGGCTCGGCTGGTCGGGTGGTGGCCGTCCGGACGACGAGGACTTCGTCGTCCGGACCGAGCAGACGGGGACGGCCTCCCGCCCACCGAGGGTCCAGGCGGGCCAGACCGACCTCGTTGAACCGGTGGATCACATCCAACCGGCTCGGAATCCGTCACCGCCAACCCGGCCGACGAACACGGTCAGAGCACTAGGGGGCGGCGTACCTCCCGAGGAGGACGGGCGGGCGGAGGGGCTCAGACCTCGGAGTGATCAAGGATGCGACGTCGTGCTGACGGGGGCGGGGGCCGGCCGACCTAGGCTCTACCATGATCCTGACAGCGCATCACGGCTGGTCAGGCGGTTGAGCCGAGGGACGATGACGACGTACCGATACACCCTGGCCGAGCTGCGAGGGCAGCTCCGGCAGTTGGTCCTCACCGGGGCGGCGATCGCACTGGGGGTGGCTTTCCTGATCACCTCGGTCAGCGGCAGCGGGGCGCTGGTCGACTCGTTCAGCCAGACCGCCGCCGCCGAGGTCGGGCCGGCCGACATCCAGGTGACCGGGGCGCAGGCACAGGGCCCACTGGAGCCCGGGACGGCCGACCGGGCGCGGCAGGTGCCCGGCGTGGCCGCGGTGTCGGCGCGGCTGGTCGGCCGTGGCGGGGTGCTGACCTCCGCCGGGCGGCCGCTGGACGAGCCGGCCGTGGTCAGCTCGATCGCGGCCGACCCGGCGCTGCGCTGGCAGCTGCTCAAGGACGGCCGGTGGCCGGCTGGCCCCGGCGAGGTCCTGCTCGACGCCGACACCGCCCGGCGGGTCGACGCCCGGCCCGGCTCCGACGTCCGGCTGACCCGTGCCGACGGCACCACCGGCACCGTCCGCCTGGCCGGCACCCTGGACGGCCGCGGCGCGCCCAGCCTCGCCGGGAGCCCGGTCGTCGCGGTGCCGGACGACGCCGTGGCGCAGTACGCGACCGGCGTCGGCACCGCCCGGCTCGACCTGCGCCTCGCCCCCGGCGCCTCGCGCTCGCAGACCGCCGAGGCACTGCGGCAGGCCCTCGGCGGCGGGGCCGAGGTCCGCACCCACGACGCCTCCGTCGCCGAGGCGACCCGGCAGAGCAGGACGCTCTACGGGGTGGTGCTGATCGCGGCGCTGTCGTTCGTGCTGATCGCCCTCGCCGTGGCCCGCATGGTCGTCGGCAACACCTTCTCCGTCGTCCTCGCCCAGCGGGCCCGCCAGCTGGCCCTGCTGCGGTGTGTGGGCGCCGACCGGGCGCAGGTCCGGCGGCTGATCCGCCGCCAGGGGCTGCTGCTCGGCACGGGCGCGTCGGTCGCCGGGTTGCTGCTCGGGACGGGGCTCTGCGCCGTCGGCACCGTGCTGGCCGGCACCGCCGACCTCGGACCGGTCCGCCTCTCCCTCACGCCGTCCCCGCTCACCTGCGTGGCGGCCGGGATGTTCGGCGTCCTGCTCACGGTGCTCGCCGTGCGCGGACCGGCGAAGGCCGCCTCGGCGGTGCCGCCCGTCGCGGCGCTCGGTGGTGCCGCCGGCGGCACCACCGGCGGCGCTGGGCTGCGCGCGGCGGCGCTGTCCGTGCTGCTCCTGGTGGCGGGCACCGCGCTGCTGGTGGCCGGGGTGGTGGCAGGGCCGCCGCTGTCGCTGCTGGCCGTCACGCTGGGTGCGATCAGCAGCTTCTTCGGGGTCCTGCGGCTCTGCCACCGTCTGCTGCCGGCGGTCGTCGCGGGGCTGGGCGTACCGGTGCGGCTGCTCTGCGGCACGGCGGGCAGGCTCGCCACCCAGCAGCTGCGGCTGAACCCGGCCCGCACCGGCGCCACCGGATCGGCCCTGCTGCTCGGCGTGACGGTGATGGTGAGCGCCGTCACCGCGCTGGAGATCACCTCCGACTCCCTCGTCCCGGCGGTCTCCGCCCGCCAGCCCGGCGTCTTCTCGGTGACCGCCCCCGGTGGCGCCCCGCTGCCGGCCGGGGCGCTGACCGTGCTCGGACGGGAGCGGACGCTCGGCGTCACGCCCGTCCGCTCGGCCACGCTCGAGATCGACGGCCGCAGCACGCTGGTGGCGGCGGCCGACCCGGCGCTGCTCGACCCGGCCACCGACGGGGCCGACCGGGCCCGGGCGCTGGCCGGCGGCACGGCCCTCAGCGGCTTCGGCGACGACGGACCGGCCGGCGCCGGCGGGAACGGTGAGCACGTGGTCGCCGGCCGGGCGGGAGCGCCCGCCGCCACCCTGCGGATCGAGCCCGGCCGCAGCGCGCTGCCGTTCGTGCTCCAGAGCGGGGCCGTCCTCTTCGTCACCCCGGCCACCCTGGAGCGGCTCGCCCCGGGGGCGGCCGTCACCACGGCCTGGATAAGCCCCGCCGCCGGGGCCGACCGGCTCGCCGCCCGCCAGGCGATGGACAGGGCCCTGGACGGGCAGCCCCGGCTCACCGTCACCGACACGGCCGCGCAGGCCGAGGGCCTGCGGTCGCTGCTGGACCGGATGATGCTGATCAGCATGGCCCTGCTCGGCTTCTCCGTGGTGATCGCCGGCCTCGGCGTCGCCGCCACCCTGATGCTCAGCGTCAGCGAGCGCTCCCGGGAGATCGGCATGCTGCGGGCGATCGGAATGTCCCGGCAGCAGCTGCGCCGGATGCTCACCCTGGAGGCGGTCCTGCTGGCGCTGGCCGGCGCCCTGGTCGGCACCGGTCTGGGCCTGGCGTACGGCTGGGCGGCCGCCCGGTCCGTCACCTCGACCGTGGGCACGGTCGGCGGGCCGCCCGTCCTCCTGGTGCTCGCGGCCCTGGTGCTCACCGTGCTGACCGGCCTCGCCGCGGCCGTCCTGCCGGCCCGCCGGGTGGGGCGGATGACGGTGGTGGACGCGTTGCACACGGCGTGACTTCGCGGGCTCCGGGGTTCCACGGGCTCCGACGGTGGCGGTGGCGCACAGTGGCGGCGAACCGCCGCGGCCGGGCGCCCCGGCCTCCCACTGCTGGGACCGCGAACCTTTGCCGGGTTGCTCGTTGTGTCGGTCGGAAGGGCGGCACGGCCCCGGCTGCCGGGGCGGTGCCGTACTGTCACCGCCCCAGCAGCCCAAGGGGCCCGGTCGTGGGGGCGGGTCAGTCAGGCAGTCGTAGACCCGCGGCATGACGGCGTCCGCGTTGAGCTTGCGCCACTTCCCGCCGGCGTAGCGGCGCGCCCGGGTCCGGCCCGCCCGGTGGCGTGGCCCCAGCCCCGGCGGAGTACCGTCGAGGACCTCGCGCACGCCCCTGTCCGCGGGTCGTGGTGGTCAGCGTTCCTGGCCGGTGGCGGGCCTGGCGTCGATCTCGGCGATCAGGCCCTCGACGAGGGTCTTGATCCCGTCGCGGATCGGGCGGACGGCCTCGACGCCCTGGCCGGCCGGGTCCTCCAGCTTCCAGTCGAGGTACTTCTTGCCGGGGAAGTACGGGCAGGCGTCGCCGCAGCCCATGGTGATCACGTAGTCGGAGGCCCGGACGGCCCCGGTGGTGAGCACCTTCGGCTCCTGGTCGGAGATGTCGATGCCGAGCTCGGCCATCGCCGCGACCGCGGCGGGGTTGATCCGGTCGCCGGGGAGGGAGCCGGCGGAGCGGACCTCGATCCGGTCGCCGGCGAGGTGGCGCAGGAACCCGGCGGCCATCTGGGAGCGGCCGGCGTTGTGGACGCAGACGAACAGCACGGACGCGGCGGATGCGGTGGTCAACGTGTGAGTTCCTTCGATGCGCGGGGCAGGGCGGGCACTGGGAGGCGGCGAGGAGCCGGGGGGAACCGGGGCTCGCTTCGCGGGCCCGGCACCGGTAACGTATCAGCCCATGGTGACGTCAGTCGATGGTGATACGAAGAGGGCTCCGGCCGCCGACCCGGCCCTGGTCCTCAAGGCCCTGGCCGACCCGCTGCGGATGCGCATCGTCTCCCTGCTCTCCCGGGAGGCCCTGTGCACCACGCACCTGGTCGAGGAGACCGGCGCCAAGCAGACCAACCTCTCGAACCACCTGAGGATCCTGCGCGAAGCCGGACTGGTGGACACCGAGCCCTGCGGACGCTTCACCTACTACGCGCTCCGCCCCGACGCCCTGACCGGCCTGGCGGCGGAGTTCGCCACGCTCGCCTCCGCCGCCCGCCTGACCGCCGAGGCCGGCTTCAAGCGGTCCTGCTGACCCGCGATCCCTACTGACCCGCGGTCCTGCTGACCCACCCCCGGCACCACCGACAGCATCGCCGTTCCGGCCCGCCCGGCCCCGCACGAGGAGCACGATCCGTTGAACACCATGGGCGGGGCCAGACCCGCCGCCGCCGCCGTCGACGCAACCCCTCCCCCGGTCCTCGACCAGGGGGACCCCCTTGCCGCCGAGCCCGCGGCCGCGCCCTTGCTGAACCGCGCGGCGGCCGAGCTGATCGGCACCGCCGCCCTGGTGGCCGTCGTGGTCGGCTCCGGCATCCAGGCCGCCGGGCTCACGGAGGACGTCGGGCTGCAACTGCTGGCCAACTCGCTGGCCACCGTCCTCGGCCTCGGCGTGCTGATCCTGCTGCTCGGCCCCGTCTCCGGCGCGCACTTCAACCCCGTCGTCACCGTCGCCGAGTGGTGGACCGGCCGCCACGACCCCCTGGCCCTGCGCCCGCGCGAGGTCGCCGCGTACGTGGCCGCGCAGACCGTGGGCGCGATCGGCGGGGCGGTACTCGCGGACGCCGTGTTCGGCGAGGCCCTGGTGCGGTGGTCCACCCACGACCGCTCGGCCGGACACCTGCTGCTCGGCGAGGTCGTCGCCACCGCCGGACTGCTCTTCCTGATCCTCGGCCTCGCCAGGAGCGACCGGCTCCGCTTCGCCCCCGTCGCGGTCGCCTCCTACATCGGCGCCGCGTACTGGTTCACCTCCTCCACCTCCTTCGCCAACCCCGCGGTCACCGTCGGCCGGGCCTTCACCGACACCTTCGCCGGCATCGCCCCCGCCTCGGTGCCCGGCTTCGTCGGCGCCCAACTCGTCGGCGCCGTTCTCGGGCTGGCGCTGGTCGCACTCGTCTTCGACCACCACCGCCGCCGCCACCGCACGGCCGGTACGACGTGAGCGGGGCCCGGCCCGCTCGACCTCCGGCCCCGTCGGGGCAGAACGCGGCAGGTGTCGCGTTCTGCCCCGACGGGGAGCCCACCTACCCGACCTGGTTCAGCCAGGCGTCCACCGCCGAATCCGGCGCGACCATCAGGTAGTCGGCCCGGCGGTCGCCGTTGACGTCGGCGAAGCGGAGCTTGTCCCGGGTGGCACCGCCGACTCCGGAGGCGAACACCCCCTGATTGGTCCAGCCGCCGAACCCGGTGCCACCGGCGTTGGCCCAGGCCAGAACGGCTCCGTTGTCCTGGACCACGAGGTAGTCGGCCCGGCCGTCCCCGTTGATGTCGGCGAAGCGGAGCTTGTCCCGGGTGGCGCCGTCCACGCCCTCCGCGAACAGGCCGCGCGGCTGCCAGGACGGGACGCCGTTGTCGCCGGGGGTGTTGCGCCAGGCGTGCACTCGCCCGGTGGAGTCGACCACGAGGTAGTCGTCGCGGCCGTCGCCGTCGTAGTCGGCGAACCTGACCAGGTCCCCGGTGACGCCCGGTACTCCCGGTGCGACCAGGCCCAGGCTGCGCCAGGACGGGACACCGCCGGTGCCCGGGGTGTTCAGCCAGGCGAACACCGCCGCGTTGTCCTGCACCACGAGGTAGTCGTCGCGACCGTCACCGTTGACGTCGGCGAACTGCACATGGTCCCCGGGTGCGCCCGTCCCGGGCGCGATGACCCCGAGGCTGGTCCAGGAGGGCCTGCCGCCGTCCCCGGGGGTGTTCAGCCAGGCACGGACGGCACCGTTGTCCTGCACGACCAGGTAGTCCGCGCGGTTGTCGCCGTTGATCTCCGCGAACCGGACCTGGGCACCGGACACGGCCGTGCCGGCCCCGTCGGCGCCGGGTACGTTCGATCCGGCGCCGGTGGCGATCCGGCCCCAGTTCTTCCACACCACGGGCACCACGGGCGGGGCGCACGGGTTCCCTCCCTCCTGCCCGCCGGCCACCGGCGCGAGCAGGCCCTCGGCCGCCGCGTGCGCGATGGCCTCGGTGAACGCCCGGCCCATCTTGCGGTAGCCGGTGTCGTTGGGGTGCAGCTGGTCGTACAGGTCGGCGGTGGTCACGGCGCTCATGTCGACCAGCCGCACCCGCTTGCCCTGTGCGGCCATCCGCTGGACGAGCGGGACGATGCTCCGGTTGTACTCCTGGATGCGCGCGCCCACGTCCGGCTTGGTGGAGGGCACGAGCGTCGCGACCAGCACGGTCACGCCGGGCAACAGGTGGAGCGTCCGGTCCACCAGGGCGTCCAGGCGGAGCGGCGCCGAGTCGACGAGGTAGTTCTGGTTCATGTCGTTCGTGCCGGCGTGCAGGGTGACGATGTTCGGCCGGTAGTACGGCAGCGAGCACTCGGCGAGGTCCGCGATCTGGTCGATGCGCCAGCCGGAGTGGCCTTCGTGGTCGTCGTCGGGCAGGACGCCGGCGGACTGCGAGCCGACGAAGTCCACCTCGTCGTTCTGCGACTTCAGCGCGTCCCACAACTCGGCCCGGTAGCTGGACGTCGTCCTGCTGCCGGTGCCCAGCGTGATCGAGTCGCCGAGCGGCATCACCCGCACCTGGGCGAGGGACAGCGGGACGCCCCGGCGGTTCGCCTCGGCGACGACCGCCGCCCAGATCCGCGCCGACAGGTTCGTGAACATGACGCCGCCGGCGGCGACGAGGTCGCTGATGGTCTCGCCCGCCCACGAGCGGATGGACGTGGCCAGGCTCTGCAGCCCGCGGCCGACGGTCGCCGCCGCCCCGGCCAGGTTCTTGACCATCCAGGGCTTGCCCACGTCCCATCCGGCACCGGGGAGCAGCGCTCCGACCAGCCCGAACGCGAGCGCCTCCGCCCACAGCTGGGGGTCGCTGGCGGCGCGGCCCTGGAAGTAGGCGGTCATCATGTACCCGGTGAAGGTCCCGAAGCCCTGGGAGGCGGCCGAGCAGAAGTCGACGAACAGGGCTTCGGCGGGCGGAGGGGCGAAGGAGATGCAGAGCCCGAAGACGGCCGCGCGGACCGCCGTCGCCGTCACGAGGACGGCGACCGCCCTGAGCCAGGTCCCCCAGGACGCCTGGCCGACCTCCGAACGCGGGACGACCACCGCGATGCCGTGGTCCGTCGCCCGGAGCGTGCCGTCGAAGGAGAAGTCGTCGACCGAGTCGATGTCGACCAGGTCGAGCGGCGCGCCCTGGAAGTACTGCCGCTGACTTCTCATCAGGTCCAGCGCCTGGTCGCTCAGCCGCACCCCCGGGCGGTGCACCCGGTCGATCGCGTCCTGCATCATCGCCTGGTTCACGCCGTCGAAGACGTAGTCGATCACTACGTCATCGGCGGCGACGTTCAGCATCGGGTGCGCGGCCCGTGCCTCCTCGCCGCAGGTGACGCGCGACCCGCCCGCGGTGACGCCGGCGGCCACCGGCAGCCCGCAGGCGGAGTGGACGTCCCGCGCGGACGGGGCCGGTGTGATCCCCTTGGCCAGACCCAGCGCCAGGACCAGGGCCAGCCCCAGCGCCAGCAGGGAGAACGACGGACGCGGCACCCGCCCGCGTGCGCGGGGTCCCGCGCGGTGGCTTCTCATGTGAACTCACTTCCGTGGCCCGGCCGCTCGGAGCGGGCGATCGCCGTTCGGAGCGGGGCGGTCGTCCTGGGAGCGGGGCGGTCGTCCTTGGACGCGGGGTGCGTCCGCGACCGCATCGTGGCGCATCCCGCCCCGCCCCGGGCGCGGGGCGCCACATCATCAGCCACTGTTCACCGTCCGTACGACGACCCGGCCGACCCGCGCCCGGGAGGCGCCCGGCCTACCTGCAAGCCGTCGTTCGCCGGTGTCCTCGCCACAGCCGGTTCCCGGGGTGTCGGCCGTGAAGCGGGCGGCAGGCCCCGGTCCGGCATGGCCAATGTCCCCGGGCGCGTGGGCGCCGCGGCGGCCGTGTCCTATTCTGGGGGTCATGTCGAACACTGACAGGCTGCTCGTCGACATCGCCGCGATGGTCGAGTCCGAGCACAGCAACCAGATGTCCCTGACCGTGGTGGTCCCCGGAGCGGTGATCACCGGCAGGCTCGCGCCGGTGGCCCTGTGGCTGGAGCGGGTGGCGGAGGTCCTCCACGCCTCGGAACATCTGAAGCCGTTCGCCGTCCTCTTCGCCCCTCCCTCCGACGCCCCGCCCGCGCGGCCCACCCACCTCCACCTCCACCGGGCGAAGATCCTCCAGGGCGACTTCGGACTCCCTCACACCGGAGGCATGTACCGCATCGCTATCGAAGACATCAGCAGCTGGACCATCGGCGACCTCAGCTACTCCGACAGCTGACAGCCGGCCGAGGTCCTACCGATCTTGGCGGATCCGGGCGTCGAACAGGCCGAGTCGATCAAGGAGCACCAAGCCCCCGCCCGCTGTCCGTCCTGACCCGGCCAAGGGATTCCGAAAGGATTCCGTAGACAACGCATTGAAGTCCGGAAGTCCTCGGTCTTGCGGTGTTCACTTCCCTTGGCTCTGTTGATCAAGTGATACGGACACCCAGGAAGGCAGTACCGGCCCGGATCGCAGCCGTTCTCACGGCTGTCGTACTGGGCGCCTCGTTGCTCAGCGCAGCGGAGGTGGTGGTCCCCGCCAAGGCGGCCGCCTTGGCGGGGACCACGCAGGAACCGGCGGCCAGGACCCCCGACCAGGTCGCCCACGACTGCGACCACCCGGTTGCGGTCGCCCCCGTACGGTCAAGGCGAGCGGCGGCTGCTTCACGATCCGCAACAAGAACGGCCGGTGCCTGACCGCCCCCTGGAACAGCGGAAGACGTACGCCGTCATCGGGGCGGTGACCGGCCCCGGGCCCAAGCGGGCCGTCATCTCCTCGATGACGGTTGCCCGGACAGCCGGTCCGTCGCCGCGCTCCTCGACGGCCGCGCGCACTGGTGTCCCGGTGAGGTAGCCGGTGGCAAGGTCGGCGGTCGACGCGGCCCGGCCCTGAAGCGTCAGCTCCTGCTCCTCCTCGACGGTGAAACCGGCAGCCGCCAGATCGGCGACCACGACAGCGGGGTCGGCGTAGCCGTGCGGAACCGTAGCGAAGAATCGCGGTGGGTCGACCGGAAGAGCCCGCTCCAGCCCTGCCTGCAGCGCGACTTCGAAGGCGTGCGTCCCGAGTGGGCCCCAGGTGTTGAACAGGAACCGGCCGCCCGGGGCCAGCACCCGCCGAACCTCCGTGAAGGCCGCTACCCGGTCGGGAAAGAACATCACGCCGAACTGGCAGACCACCAGGTCGAAGCCTCCGTTCGGGAACGGCAGCCGCTGCGCGTCGGCCTGCCGCCACACCGCTCCCGGCGCCCGGGCCGACCCGAAAGCGACCATGGCCTCGTTCAGGTCGGTGGCCGTCACTTCGGCCGAGGGTGCCGCGACGAGCAAGCTCGATGTCAACACGCCGGTCCCCGCGGCCAGTTCGAGGATCCGCCGAGGACGGAGTGCCGCCGCCCTCGCGGTCAGCTCTTCGGCGAAAGGCCGGAAGACCACCGGCACAAGGTACTGCTCATAGGCCGCCGGCATCGACTCGGACCACCGCTGGTCGGCATTGATTCCCGTCACCCTCATGACGGTAGTGCCGTGCCCGGACACCTCTGCCCTGCCGCGCCGCGGTGCCGCCCGGAGACGGCTCTGCCCGACAACGCGGCAGGGCGGACGTTCTCCGACGCGGCACTGGTCGGGACCCGTTCCCGACCAGTGCCGGGAGAAGGTGCGGCCGACGCCGGGACCGGTCATCGGGCGTGCGGAACCGATCGCACCGACCGGGACGGTGGAGCACTGTGCCGACCCGGCGCAGGCGGTCCGGCCCTCCGGGAGCGCGACCCCACCGCGCCCGCTCCTGGACCGAGGCCGTCATCAGTCGGCCGCCGACCCGCAGGCCGTGATCTCGCAGTGCGCCGCTCGTTGGTCCAGGTGCCCCTGACACCCCCGAGAGAGGACAGCCCCGTGCCCGAGACCGACGAGTACGCCGACGAGCAGCCCGAACTGGTCGTCCGCAGGGTCGCAGACCCGCAGGCCAGCAGCGAGGACCCCGCCGAGAACGCGGACGGCCAGGACTCCGGACCGCAGGCGCAGACGCGCAGCGGCACCATGATGGACCAGGGCCAGATGTAGCCCGCCGCCGGGGGAGGGCGGGGCCGCCTCCTGGCGCCCCGCCCTCCCCCGGCCGCTGCGTCACATGCCCGGTTCGGCAGCGTCGACGCACCCGGCCCGGGCTGTACGGACGCCGGGCTGTGCCCGGGCGCGGGTTCGTCAACTGCTGGGTTAACGACCGTTGCGGTCTCGGCCGTTGTTCCTCCCGTTGGCATGACGGGATGCTTGATCCGTTCGCAGGACAGACAGGCGAAGGAGCCATGCAGACATGCCCGTTCCCACTCTCGGGGGGTGCCGCTCACGATGAATGTCGTCGCTTCCACCGTGACGCTGAGCGTCATCGATCCGGGTGCCTCCAGCCGGTTCTTCACCACGCACCTCGGCTATCGGGAGCTGCTGGCGGACGGGGAGTCGGTGCTTCTCGGCCGGGACGACGGCGCCCCGGATGTGCTGTTACGGCAGCGAGACCTCGAACTGCCGCCCGGGCCGGGGCCGGTCGGGGTGCTGGTGTCGTTCGCCGTGACCGGCCTCGCCGCCGAGCACGAACGGCTGCGGCGGGAGGGCGCCAACATCACCGTCCCGCTGCACCGCGAGCCGTGGGGTGAGCAGTTGCTGGAACTCACCGATCCCAACGGCATCGTGGTCCAGCTGACGGAGTGGATTCCCCCCGCCGGCACCTGACCTGCCGCCGGCCGACCCGATACCTGACCCGACAGCTGACCCGACACCCGCCCCGCCCCGCCGCCGGGATCGTCATCACGTGCCGTCCGAGGTCGCCCCGGAGCTCGCGGCGAGCATCTCACGGGCCTGCGTCGCGGTGCGGCTGAGGCTCTCGGAGACGAAGTCGAGGACGCGGACGATGTTCTCCAGGCGCGCGGCGGCGGGGCTGTGGGAACCGAGGACGCCGATGCCTTGGCGCGCGGTCTCGACGAGGTGGGCGGTGGAGCGGGCGGCCGCCATCATCGTCCGATACCAGACGTCGTCGTCGACGGTGTAGCGCTCGCGGCGGCGTTCGCCGCGATCCCTGCGGACGAGGCCCTGGCCGTCGAGGAATGCGACCGCTTTGGAGACGGATGCCGGGCTGACCTGGAGGTGCCGGGCGAGTTCGGCCGCGGTGAGGCTGCCGGACTCGGCGAGGGTGAGGCAGGCCAGGACGCGGGCCATCATCGCGGGCAGGCCCGAGGCCACGAGGACGCCGGCGAGCGTCTCCTCGTACGCCCGTACGGCTTCGGGGTCGCGTCCGCGGGCGGGCGGGCGCGGCTGCGGCCTTCGGGGGGTGACCCGGCCGCGGCGGCGGGCCCGGCGTTCGGTGGCGCTGTGGGCCAGGTCGGCGCGGTAGCCGGTGGGGCCTCCGTTGCGCATCACCTCACGGGTGACGGTCGAGGTCGGACGGTCGAGACGCCTGGCGATCTCCGCGTAGGCGAGGCCGTCGGCCAGCCCCAGCGCGATCCGTCGCCGTTCCTGCTGAGTGAGTCTGCTTCCCGGCATCGCCGTCCCCCTTCACGTTCCCCGAGGGGTCGAAAGTAGCGCCCACCGCCCATCCAGTGCAACGATCGGCGACACTCTCGTTGCATTAGATGCATACTTGTTGCAACGATAAATGCGCTTTCACCTGCACAGATGCAGACAGTAAGCAGCTGGCAGATTGCATGATTCACGAAGGCAACGTAGCGTTTCCGTAGTCAGAAACACGAAACCACAGGAGAGCACCATGCAGAAGTTCGACACCCCCGCCCCGGTCTCCGTCGTCCTCGACGTCCCCGCCGGGCGGCTCCGGTTCACCGCCACCGACCGCTCCGACACCACGGTCGAGGTCCTGCCCCTGGACGCCTCGAAGAGCCGCGACGTCAAGGCGGCGGAGCAGACCGGGATCACCTACGCCGACGGCGTCCTGCGGATCGAAGCGCCGCAGGCGAACCGGGTCCTCGGCTCCGTCGGGTCGGTCGAGGTGACGGTCGGACTGCCCGCCGGCTCGCACCTCCGGGCAAAGGCGGCCAGCGCCGAACTCCTCGGCGACGGACGGCTCGGCGACGTCACCTTCGAAAGCTCGAACGGCACCGTCGAGCTCGACGAGACCGCGAGCGCCCGCCTCGCCCTCCTCGCCGGGGACATCACGGTCGGCCGCCTCGGCGGCCCCGGCGAGATCAGCACCGAGAAGGGCGACATCCGCATCACCGAAGCCGTGCACGGCGTGGTGACGCTGCGCACCGTGTCCGGCGACCTGACCGTCGGCGCCGCCCGCGGAGTCTCCGCCGCCCTGGACGCCGGCACCACGTCGGGCCGGATCCACAACAGCCTCCGCAACACCGACGGCACCCCCGCCCTGGCCATCCGCGCCACCACCGCCCACGGCGACATCACTGCCCGCAGCCTCTGACGCACCGTCGCCGCACCCGGACAGCGCACCCAGTAAGGACCACACCCATGAGCACCGCCCAGGACTACCAGGCCGCGGAGCAGCTCCTCCACCGCCCCGCCCGCCCCGGCGAACTCGTCGTCGGTGACAGGGTCAGGCCGCAGTGGATCGACGGCGGCGCACGGTTCTGGTACTCGGTGAGCGACGGCAGTGGCCGGTGCGGCGGCGGCCGGCGGTTCGTCCTGGTCGACCCGGCAGCGGGCACCCGTGAGCCGGCCTTCGACCACGCCCGGCTCGCCGCCGCACTGGCCACCGCCTCCGGGCAGCCGGTCGACCCCGGGGCCCTGCCGCTCACTGCCTTCCGACCGACCGGGAACGCCGTGGAGTTCGCCGCCCTCGGCGGGTACTGGCGCTGCCGCCTCGACGACTACACCTGCGAGCCGGCCGAGTCCACGCCGCCGGGCAGCCCCCTGGAGGTGCCGTCCCCCGACGGGAAGCTCACGGTCGCCCGGCGGGGACACGACCTGTGGGCGCGCTCACTGTCCGACGGCCGCGAGTGGGCACTGACCACCGACGGCGCGCCCGACCACCAGTACGGCACCGGCCCGGCCGGCATCGCCGACACCACCCTGCTGCGCAGGATCGGCCTGCCGTACCTGCCGCCCGCGGTCGCCTGGTCGCCCGACTCGACGCGGGTGCTGACGCACCGGACGGACGAGCGCGGCGTCCGGCGGACCCACCCGGTGGCGGCACGGCCCGCCGACGGCGGCGCGCCCGCCGTACCCGCCCAGCGGAACGCCCACCCCGGGGACGAGACCGTGCCGCAGGCCGAACTCGTCGTGCTGGACGTCGTCGCGGGCACGGTGGTCCGCGCGCGGACCGAGCCGCTGCCCATGCCGCAGGTGTCGCCGATCGCCACCAAGTGGGCGTGGTGGGCCGAGGACGGCTCGGCGGTGTACTACCTGGCCCGCCCCCGCGGCCCGCGCACGCTCTCCCTGCACCGGCTGGACCCGGCGACCGGCGAGGTCACCACCGTGCTCAGCGAGAGCGGCGACACCCGGGTCGAGCCCAACCAGTGGCTGTACGAGCCGCCGATCGTAAGGGTGCTCGCCGACGAGGTGCTCTGGTGCTCGCAGCGGGACGGCTGGGGCCACCTCTACCGGTACGACCTGCACACCGGTGCGCTGCTCGGACAGGTCACCTCCGGGCCGTGGACGGTGCGACAGATCCTGCGCGTCGACGAGACCGAGCGGGTCGTGTACTTCACCGCTACCGGACGGGTCGAGGAGGACCCGCACCACCGCACGGTGTGCCGGGCCGCGCTGGACGGCCCCCGCTTCGGCTCCGGGGCCGGCTTCGGCTTCAGTCTCGCCTTCGGCTTCGGTCTCGGCTCGGGCCTGGGCCCCGGCTCCGGCCTCGGCCCGGGCTCCGGCTTCGGCTTCGCCGAACTCACGGACGACGAGCTGGACCACGCCGTCACCGTCGCGGACGGCCAGGAGTACTTCATCGACTCCGCGTCCACCGTCGACACCCCGCCGGTGACCCGCGTCCGCGACTGGACCGGGCGAGTACTGGTCGAGCTGTTCGGCTGAGCGCCGCGGCACTGAACCGACGGCCGGTCAGCCCCGGCGGAGCTCGTGCCGGTCGGCCCAGGCGGCGATGGCGGCGCCGATCACGAGGGGGTGGTCCTCCGGGGTGTGGTGGCCGGCGACCGCGTCGTGGTGCTCGATCTCCAGGCCGGCGATGTTCTCCGCGCACCAGTCGACGATCGCCGGGCCCATCATGGCGCCGGGGCCGGCCGCGAAGGTGAGGAGCAGCTTGGGCACCTCCGCGCTGGCCGCCAGCCACCGGTCGTAGGCCTCGATCCTGGCGACGACATCGGCGGGTTCGCCTCCCAGCGGCATCGAGCGCGGCCACTGCAGCAGCGGGCGGCGGCTCTCCCTGGTGGGGTACGGGGCCCGGTAGACGTCCAGGTCGGCCGGGGCGAGCGGGGTGGCGACGGTGCCGGGCAGCGCCTGCTCGATGAAGGCGTTGTCGTCCAGGATCAGGGCCTCGCCGACCTCGGGCGTCTTGATCGCCTCGAACAGCGGGCGGCCGCCCTCGGGGAACTCCTCCCAGGTCATCGGCTTGACGATGGTCTCGGTGAACGCGATGCCGCGCACGCGTCCGGGATGCCGGGCGGCCCAGTCGAAGGCGAGGGCGCCGCCCCAGTCGTGTCCGACCAGCACCACCTCGTCCAGGCCGAGCAGGTCGAACCAGGCGTCCAGGTAACGGGCGTGGTCGGCAAAGGTGTAGGCGAGGTCCGGCTTGCCCGACTCCCCCATGCCGATCAGGTCCGGGGCCAGCAGCCGGCCCGGTCCGCCGACGGCGGGGAGGACGTCCCGCCACAGGTGGGAGGAGGTGGGGTTGCCGTGCAGGAAGACCATCGGCGCACCGGCGCCGAACTCCCGGTGGAACATGGTGGAGTCGAGTACGGGCTGGACGGGCATGAGGGCGGAGCCTTTCGAGCGTGCGACTGTCGGCGGGAGTTCGCCGGAAATGCGGGGGCGGCAGGGCTCTGCGGGTCAGCGGATCGGCGGGTCGGCGGGTCGGCGGATCGACGGATCGGCGAGGTCCCGTTGCTGGAGGAACGGCCCGGCATTCCAACGTGAGAAAGGCTATGTTTCGTCCAGGTACGGGTCAATCAATTCGAGGCCACGACCGGCCGATTCCCCAGGTCAGCGCCGTGCAATTGTTGCAATGGGAATGCCGGCGAATGCACGGCCGGGGTTGCGGACTCGGCCGTTGATTCTCGAAGTACTTCTCCGCTGTACATCTCCGCCGTACGTCTCCCCTGTACGTCTCCGCCGTACTTCTTCGCCGTACGTCTCCGCCGCGGGCAGTGGCGTACCGGGCTTTCCCTCCGGCGTCAGAGTGTGCCGAGGTCGCGGACGACCTGCGCGAAGGCGCGGATGAGGTCGTTCTCCGATTCGCCGTGCCACACCAGCCCGTAGTCCAGCGCGTCCATGTCGTGGACGGGCAGCCACTCGATGTCCGGGCGGGCCCAGTAGCGGCTCACGTGGACGGGGAAGGTGTTCACGACCTCGCCGGCGCTGATGAGGGTGAAGATGTCGTCGATGCTGTCGACCTCCGGGCCCCGCTCGATCACCCGGCCCTTGGGGGTGTGCGGCGGCGTGTAGCTGTCGGCCCAGTAGTCGGGGAGGGTCTGGTTGGAAGTGGTGCGGAAGTCGCCGAGCATCTCCAGGCTTGCCGAGGCGCGTCCGGCCAGCTCGTGGTCGAGGGACACCGCCAGCACTCTGGTCTCGGCGAACATCTTCGGGCCGGTGACCAGGTCGGGTTCCAGGACGGGGAGCCAGGAGACCAGGATGTCGATGTCCCCGCGGCGCAGTCCCGCGAAAGGCTCGACGAACGGGGCGTGCCGCAGCTTGAGCCCCCACTGGGGGTGGCGGGTGCGGAAGGTCTCCCAGTAGTGGCGCAGCTCGTGGGCGTTGGCGGGGATCATGCCGATGCGCAGCGAGTCGGTCTTGCCCTGGGCGGCCAGCCGGGCCCGCTCCAGGCTCTCCTTCAGGCCCCGGTAGATCGGCACCAGGTCCTTCCGCAGCTGTTCGCCGGCGGGCGTCAGCCGCACGTTGCGGCTGTCGCGCTGGAACAACTCGGCGCCGATGCTGCGTTCCTGCTGCTTGATGGCCTGGCTGACCCGCGCGGTCGACACGTAGAGCCGTTGGGCGGTCCGGCCGAAGTGCAGTTCCTCGGCCAGCGTCAGAAATATCTCGATGTCCCGCAGTTCCATGACTTCCCGCCCCGTTGACCAGCCACTCGACCCCGACGAGCGCGAGCAAGAGTGGCACGCCGGCGCCCTCGGCCGCAACGCCGGAACGATCTTCGGCGGGCCGCCCTCGGCGGTGAACCGGCACTTCAGAGGGGTGGGGAGAGGAATCGGGCGCCCCGCGTGAACGACCGTCCCTTCGCCTTCCAGCCCGGCACCCTGCGCGACCGCTACGCCGCCACCCGACCCACGGGTCCCGACGGGGCGGGTCGTGCGACCGGCAGGACGCGCCCCGGCGTGGGACCGGGCAGGAGGCGCGCGGTGGCCGACGTGTCAGCACCGATCGGGCGGTCCGGCCACGGTGACCGACGCCTTGCGCACGGCTGTGGCGGCCGTCCGTCGTGCCCCTCGGGTCCGCTGTCCGTCCGCTCGCCGTGCGCCCGCACCCGTGTCGCAGCCCCGGCGGCGGCCCCTCCCCCGGGTTCGGTGCCGGTCAGCGTCCGGGAGAATCGGGAGTATGGTGATTCGCCGTCACATATGCCGTTTTGCAAGGGAAGTGGGACGGATGATGGATCGGCGTGCCGCACTGCGGGCGGGTGTGTTCACCGCGGCCGCGCTCACAGTGCCGGCCCCGGCCACGGCGGCCCAGGTCACGGCGGCCCAGGTCACGGCGGCCGCGGTCGAGCCCGCGCCGGCAGGCACACCCGCGCTGGCGTTGGCCAGGCTGCGGGCGGGCAACGAAAGATGGTGCGGCGACCGGGCCTC
Organism: Streptomyces sp. XY431; assembly: GCF_001279805.1. Taxonomy (NCBI): domain Bacteria; kingdom Bacillati; phylum Actinomycetota; class Actinomycetes; order Kitasatosporales; family Streptomycetaceae; genus Streptomyces; species Streptomyces sp. XY431. The sequence continues at coordinate 12,636 of NZ_LGDO01000105.1, read as the reverse complement.
CCATCCGGACACGGGTGCCGCCCGCCGCTTCGAGTTGGCGGCGGGCCAGGAACCGTTCGCGGTGGTGTTCTCGTGCATCGACTCCCGGGTGCCGCCGGAGCTGGTCTTCGACCAGGGCCTGGGCGACCTGATGGTGGTCCGCACCGCCGGCCACACCCACGATCCGCTGGTGGCCGGCAGCCTGGAGTACGGGCCCGCCGAACTCGCCACCCCGCTGCTGGTGGTGCTGGGGCACCAGCGCTGCGGAGCGGTGACCACCGCCGTCGAGTGCTTCCGCGACCACCGTCGGCCACCCGGTCACCTGGCCGACATCGCCCACGACCTGCGCCGCCCCTACGACGAGGCCCTGCGCCTGGGCGCGGCGCCGGGCGACCTGGTCGAGGCCACCGTCCACGCCCAGACCCGGCAGACGGTGGCCGCGCTGCACCACGACCGCCTGCTGCGTCCGCTGATCGAGGCCGGAAGGCTCCGGGTGGTCGGCGCGTACTACAGCCTGGACTCCGGCCGGGTCGCCTTCTCCGACTGACCGGCGGGCCCGCCGCCCGGGAGGACCACGACGGCGGGCAGGAGCCTAGCGTGGGTCGACTTCGAGGAAGGCGCGGACGGCCGACTCCAGTGCGCCTTCGATCCATGCGGGTTTGAGGCTGGTGTGCTCGCCCGCGAAGTGGACCCGGCCTTCGACGGTGCGGGTCGCGGGGTGCAGGTCGTGCAGCTGGCCCGGGGTGAACATGGCCGCCTGGCCGAGTGCGTAACGGGCCCTGGTCCGGGACTGGGTGGCGCCGACGCCAGTGTACTCGCTACGGACGACGGGGCCGAAGAGCTGTTCCATGTCGTCGAGGGCGAAGGCGTACCGCTCGCCCTCGGTCAGCGAGTCCCAGCGCGCATGGCGTCGTCGGACTCCGGCGAGACGAGGGCGGGCAGACCCAACGTCAACATCGCCGGGGGCGCGAGGGCACGCGCCGCCCGCCCCGTTCATCCCCCCCGGTGAGCGCGGCTCCACGCAACGGCCTGCGGACTGCGCGTGCGGGGTTCCGCAGTGATCGTCGCGCGGAGGGCTGCCGGCCCTGGAGGCACCGCGACGTTCAGCGGATCCTCGCCCTCCAGACAGTGGGCGGCCGTGACGACAGCGGTCTCGTCGATGATGGCCCCGTCGCAGAAGCAGTTGCTCCGGCCATGTCCCTTCGTGGTCGTCGGTTCGGTGACCACCGTCGTCCGATCGAGTGGATCTTGGCCTCCCAATGCGGTGCCGGGCGGCGGTGATCGACCAAGATCGTCGCATGAGCAGCGCCATGACATGACGTCAGATGTTCGGCAGTGCAGCGGTAGTGGGTGCCACGGTCCTCCTCGGCGGCGGGAGCACGGCATCCGCCCAGGGCGCGCCGGAGCCTCGACCCTCGAGGGCCACCGCGGCCGAGATCGACGCCCAGGAGAAGGACTTCCTGGAGAGTCTGAAGCAGATCGCGGACCCGGCCTGTGACGAGGCAGCTGGGCGGTCTCAGAACGCTGTGCGGGTGTCGCTGCGGGGGTCGCCGACCGGGAGCCGCTCGTCGTAGAGTCCGCCCCGGGCCGAGCGGCGCCACGGACGGGCGTAGCGAAGAGCCATGATGATGTCGTCGTCCTGCGAGTCGAGATCGATGTCCGCGATCGCCAGGGCGGGCAGTCCATCTGTGGGACAGCGTGCCAGCCACCGACCGCCGGGCGCCACGATCCCGGACGGCACAGTGGCGCTGAACTGGGCCGGGACCGAGTAGCCGAGCCAGTAGTTGTGGAGCGTCCCGTACGCCTGGGCGACGCGGGCCCGGGGCGCGTCGTCGACCATCACCGACAGCAGGACGCAGTCGACGTCCAGGCGCTCGTACTCGGCGAACACCTCCGGGAAGTTGGCCTCGATGCACAGCGCGAAGCCGAACCGGATGCCGTCGACCTCGACGACGAGCGGCTGTTGTCCCGGGGAGTACAGGTAGGAGACCTCGGTGTGCGAGAGGAACCGCTTGTCGTACCGTGCGACCGGCCGGCCGTGGTCGGAGACGATGTAGAGGCTGTTGTGCGGCCGGTTCGGCGGTGTGAGCGGGTGGATCGATCCGAACACGGTCCACAGACCGAGCTCCCCCGCCAGCGCGGTGATCGACTCCGCTTCCTCGCGCAGGACGTCCCACGCGGCACGGGTCCAGTCAGCCGGTACCAAGTCCCCGGCCGGGCCCGCCGCCATCACGTGCTTGCTCGGATAGGTGACCGCACCTTCGGGGAACTGCACGAGCCGCGCACCCGCTCCGGCGGCCTCGACCATCAGGTCCCGGATCTCCTGCCCTGCCGCCCGCAGCGCTCCTCGATCAGTGGGGTCCTCCGGCACCGTGCTCTGTGCGACCGCCAGCCGCAGTGTCCTCGCCACGCCGTGGACGGTATGGCATACCCGGTTCCAACACCATCGTCTTGGTAGCCCCAGGCCGGCCCTGGCCGGATACGAGCGGCCTTGTGTCCGACGATGCATCAGGCGGTCATGACCTACGGGCAGCGCGACAGGGCACAGCCGAAGCGACCGCCGGTACGTGCAAGCCGCCCCGGACGACAGGTGCCGTGCCGCCACGACAGTTGGCGTGCTGAGCCGCATCGCCCGGCGAACGGACTCGGTTCGGCTGGTGACAACCATCACGTCGGACTGACAGGCATCGCGTTCCGACACAGCAGGTCGGCCACTGCCGCGCTGCCTCGACGGACCCTCGGACGCCGATCCCCGTGCGTTGTCCCCGCTGCACGCCGACAGTCTCACCGGGCCCGCCCCGGCGCTGGTGGTGGTACCCACCCATGACCCGCTGGCCGACCACGGCCGTCGCCACGCCGAGCGCCTGTGCGCGGCCGGGACGCCCCCGGCAGCCACTGATCCTCTGACCTCTGACCTCTGACCTCTGACCTCTGACCGGGTGCGTCGCGGCCCGGACGCACCCGTCGCCCGAAACCTCCCCGATCAGTTGACCAGCCGAACGGGTGATTCCGGCGATGGCTGCGCACTGCGCGGCCCGCTCCCCCACGCCGCCCCCGCCGCCGCCTCGGCGCCGGGCGGGGCGGCGGCACTCGAACGGGCTGTCGCCGCCTGTGCACTGGGCTATGCGCCTGTCGGACGCCCTCCACGGTCGACCGGAGGGGGCTCTGGGGCACGCGCGGGGGTGATCGAAAAGTCCCTGTTCGACCCGGGCTCGCCCGGCGAAAAACCGCTTGAACGCCAGAATCGAACAGCTTCATCATCAGCGGCACCGACCACTGGAAGCCGTCCAACTTCACTGCCTCAAAGCGCATTTGCCGTGCACGACGCCGATGCCTGGCGCTGTGTGCTCGAACACCACCCGTTACTGAAGGTCCTCACGGAAAGCCCACCGCCCTCCGCCACCGAGTCTCCTGACCGACCGATCACCCCGACACCGAGGAGCCCCTGCATTGATCGACTTCGAGGTACTCACCGAACTCGCCGCGAGCGAGGGCATCGAACGGATCGGCGTCGGCGTCGTGCTCCGCGACACCTCGGGTCGGATCCTGATGGTTCGCCGGGCCCCGCACGACGTCCTTCCGGGCCTGTGGGAGTACCCGGGCGGCGGCCGGGAGGCAGGCGAGGCAGTGCCTGCCGGCGCGGCCCGCGAGCTGGCCGAGAAGACCGGGCTCACCGGCCTGCCGCTGGAGTACGCACGGCACCTGGACTGCACCGACCGGCGCGGCCGGCGCGTGCGCCAGTTCGTCTTCACCACCGTCGTGCCGGACGGCACCCCGGTCACCCTCTCCCCTGACCACGACGACCACCGGTGGACGACTGCCGACGCCCTGCCACCGACCAGCGACGGGCACCGAACGGTGATCGAGTGGCTCGGTCGGCGTCTGGGCATCCCCGGCTGGCGGCCGGTCGACGCCCGCCTCACCACCGTCGCCCGGCCCACAACCCACGGCAGCCTCCTGATCACCGACCCTCGGGGCCGCATCCTCGGACTGCGCTCGACCGTCGACCCGACCGTGTGGAACTTCCCCGGCGGCGACGTCGAAAGCGGCCGGACACCGTTCGCCACCGCACTGATCGAGGCGGAGAAGGAGACCGGGCTCGATCTCGCCGCCGAGAACCCCGAGGTGATCGCCCGCCGGCGCCTGGTCGCCGTCATCCACGAGCAGGCCGGTGCGCAGTACCCCGTGCCGCTCTGCGGCTACGTCTTCGACGGCGGCGTCCTCACCCCCGAGCAGCAGGCGAGGATCCGCCTCGACCCGGCCGAGCACACCGAGTTCCGGTTCGAGACGGCCCACGACTGGCGGTCGCTCATGGAGCCGGACCACTACCACCGGCTCCGGCAGGTGCTGCGCGCCCACCGCTCCGGCGTCCCGCTCTACCTGGAGCGCCCCGCCCCGGAGGGCGACGACTTCGAGGGCGTCCTGGTCTTCGTCACCGACTCCGCGGGTCGGCTGCTGATGCACCTGCGCGAAGACCGGCCGGGCATGCCCTGGCCCGGTTACTGGACGCCGATCGGCGGCTGGCGCGAGGGCGACGAGAGCGCCCGGGAGAGCGCGGTGCGCGAGGTCCGCGAGGAGGCCGGCATCGAGATCACCGGCCTGCGGACCCTCCCCGACCCCCACCACGACCTCGGCCTCCCGCTCACCCGCGTCCTGCACGCCGTCCGGACCGGCCCCGAGACGGACCTGCGGCTCGGCGACGAGGGCCTGGCCGTGCGCATGGTCCCCCTCGACGAGGTGCCGCTGCTCAGAGCCCCGCCCTACCTGCGGCACTACCTGCCGCTCCTCGCCACCGCTGCCGACCAGGCCTCCAGGAGGACCGTGTGAAACCCCGCGACGACATCAACCCCGCCGCAGCCCCGGCATCCGCGACGGATCCGCCGGCCCTGGTCGTCGGCGTCCACCTCGTCCTGACCGAGACCGACCGCGTCCTGCTGGGCCGGCGCCGCAACACCCGCTACGCCGCCGGGTTGTGGCACCTCCCGGCCGGGCACATGGAGCGCGGGGAACCGGTCACCCGCTCCATGACGCGCGAGGCGGAGGAGGAACTCGGCATCACCATCGCCGAGGACGACCTCCTGCTCGTCCACACCCTGCACCACCTCGACGCCGACGACGGCCGAAGCCGCCTCCAGTTGTTCTTCCGCCCCACCCGGTACGACGGCCGGCTCCGGAACGCGGAGCCGCACAAGTGCGGCGAACTGCGTTGGTGGCCGCTGGACGGACTGCCGGACGACACCGTGCCCTACACCGCCCACGCACTCGCCGGGATCACCCGCGGCAGCACCCTGTCCACCGTCGGGTGGGCCGGATGAGCGCCCCCCGAGGTCCCGGCCGACGTCGACCGCCTGCTGCGCGCGACGGCCGGGGCTACGACCTGCCGGGCGTGGGCCGCGATCGACTGCCCCGCCGCCCTGCGCCGGGCCCTGGACCACCACCACGACGAGGAGTTCCTCGGCTACGCCCGCACCGTACTCGACCTCTTGCGCGACCCGAACCCTTTCACGTGAACACCCCTTTCCCCACTACCGGTTGGAGCCCCCCATGCAGACCCTGCGTCAGGCCGTGTGCGTCATCGTCCACGACGAGAAGGCGGGTAAGGTCGCCTGCATCCACTACGCCAACGACACCTGGTCCACGGTGCCCGCCTGGACGATCCCCGGCGGCAAGGTCGAGGAGGGCGAGCGGCTGGACGAAGCCGCCGCGCGCGAGCTGCACGAGGAGACGGGCCTGGTCGTCGCCCCCGAGGAGCTGCGGCTGGTCCACACCATCCAGGTCAGGGCCGGGTGGGACGGCAAGGGCCCCTTCCTGCTCTCCGTGTTCGCCACGACGTCCTGGAACGGCGAACTGACGAACACCGAGCCGGACAAACACCTCGCCGCCCTCTGGATGGACGCCCGGACGCTGCCCACCCCAATGTTCCCCACCTCGCATGCCGCCCTCACCGCCTACCTCGGCGGCGACCGACGGGGGTTCTCCACCCACGGCTGGGACCGCACCGTGGACCCGCGCGCCCTGGTCGGGGCCTGAGATGCCCGGCCGCCACCTCCTGCCCGGATCGCCGGAAGCAGGGGCAACGGATTTCGCCCCGTCACCGAGCCCGAGGCCGCTCCGCCTTCCGCCGACCACCCACTTCACCTCGGGGACGACCAGCCGATGAATCCCACCACCGCCACCCGGCCCGCCGTCCCCGAGGACGCCGACGAACTCCTGCGCCTGCGCGTCGCCGTCCTGGACGGCGGCCCGCTCACCGACGAATGGCGCACCACCTTCCGCGACGACATGCGCGAGCGCCTGGGCACCGACCCGAACCTGCTCTCCTACGTCGTGCCCACCGCCGACGGCCTCGCCGCGTGCGCCATCGGCATCGTCTACCGCGGCTACCTCGGCCCCGCGTTCCCCACCGGCCTGTGGGGCCGCATCCACACCGTGGCCACCGACCCCGCCCACCAGCGGCGCGGACACGGCCGCGCCGTCACCACCGCCCTCGTCGAAGCCCTCAAGGACCGCGGCTGCGGATCCGTCGAACTGCGGGCCACCGCCGCCGGCGCACGGCTGTACCGCACCCTCGGCTTCGAGCCCCTCGACGGCTTCATGACCTTGCGCCCCGGCCCCGGAGGGTGGGCCCGGTGAACACCTTCGACCTCGAGGTGGAAGAAAGCCTGCCCGCACTGCGCCCGCCCACGACCGTCCGCCGAACCGCTGTGTCGGAGCCCGCTGCCATGCTCACCGTCCATGGACACCCAACAGTTCTGGAAGCTGATCGAGGAAGCCCGCTCGCAGGTGCCGGCGCCGGCCAACGGCGACGCCGTCGTCGAGCGGGCGACCGCCCTGCTCGCGCTCCGCCCGGCCGAGGAGATCGTCGCCGCTCAACAGATCCTCCGGGGCCTGATGGCCGACTCGTACCGAGCACCTCTCTGGGGCGCCGCCTACGTGATCAACGGTGGGTGCTCCGACGACGGATTCGACTACTTCCGCGGCTGGCTGATCACCCAGGGCCGCGGGACGTTCGACCGCGCCATCACCGACCCCGACGCGCTCACCGAACTTCCCGCAGTCCGTGCATCTGCCCCGGAATGGGACTTCGAGGACGGCGACGAGCTGAGCCGCCGACTGCCCCGCCTGACGGAGCTCTACGCGGAACCGGGCAGGGTCGACGCGGCGGCTCGGCTCTGAGCACCTTCGACCCCGGTCGGCTGTGACGGCGCTGGTCACTGGAGTGACCTGAGGACCATCGTCGTGAAAGCCTTCGGGTATGTCCGAGCTGACCGAACATGCCGATCGTCCGGTCAGGCTGTTCGGTTTCCGGGACGACATCTGCGGATTCAATCCGTTCTTCCGTCGGGCAGAACCACCGGCACCGCCCCGTACGCGGGACGGGAGCGCACGGTGGGTCGGCGTGCCCGGGGCGCAGCGGATGCAGGAGGTGCGGGGGCGGGCGCATGCTGAAGGGAGCAGGTGGTCGAGCCGGCGAGGTGGTCGTCGTGAGCTGGAGGAGCGGGGGCCGGTTACGGTGGGCGGCAGCGGTGCCGTTCGCGTTGGTGGGGCTGCTCGGGGCTCCCGTCGGGGCCGGGGCCGCGACCGGGGCGCGCGCACCTGTCGAGCAGGTGACGGAGCCTGTCGAGGAGGGTGTGCTCGTTCCCTCCTACGAGGCGGGTCTCACGCCCGAGGACCAGAAGGCCCAGGCTTTCCTCATGCAGAACGCGGTCCTGGAGGACATCGCCGCCTACGCCTCGGAACGGATCGTCCTGCCCCAGGACATCCCGCTGCATGCCGCGAGCTGCGGGGAGGCCAACGCGTCCTGGGACCCGAGGGCCCAGGACATCACCTTCTGCTACGAGTACATCGAGGAGCTCGCCCCCCTGCTCGCCGCGCAGGAGAGCGAGGGCACCGCCGAGGAACGCTCGGCGCAGCTCGACCAGGACCTCATCGGGGTGACCAACGAGGCCGTCCTCCACGAGCTCGGCCACGCGTTGGTGAACCTGTACGACCTGCCGGTCGTGGGGAAGGAGGAGGACGCGGCGGACCAGCTCTCCGCCCTGCTGCTGGCCTCCGGTGACGAGCGCCATGTCGCGTACGCGCTGAGCACTATCAAGGCCTACGCCGCCCTGACCAATGCGGCAGCGAACGGCGAGCAGCCCCTGAAGGCCTACGCGGACGAGCACTCGTTGGACGCCCAGCGCTTCTACAACTGGGTCTGCTGGCTCTACGGCTCGGACCCGGACCAGTACGCCCCGGCCGTCCAGACCGAGCGCAACCCCGAGGGCATTCTGCCGCCCGAGCGGGCGGCAGAATGCCCGGGCGAGTTCCGGCAGATGGAGAAGTCCTGGAGCCCGACCCTCAAGCCCTACCTCAAGACCTGAGACCCGCTCGTCCGCGGCCCCCGTCGTACTCCGCACGTACGGCCGGCTCCTTGGTGGTCTCCGTGGTGGTCTCGGTGGTGGTCACGGTGGCGGTCTCCGTGGTCGGTACGGATGTGGGCCCGCCGCAGGCGCGAGAAGCTGTGGTCGTGGCCGACACCGGCCTCACCGATCATCAAGGAGCGCCCGTGAAGTTCCACACCGTCGTCGAACCGCCCGAGCCCATGCGGGGACTGGAAGTCCCGCCCGAGGTGGTGGCCGCGCTCGGCGGCGGTGCGCGGCCGCCGGTGACGATCACGGTCAACGGGCATTCCTGGCGGAGCCGGATCGCCATCCTGCGCGGTCGGCACCTGCTCGGCCTCAGCAACGCCAACCGGCAGGCCGCCGAGGTCGAGATCGGCGAGGAGGTCGAGGTCGAGCTTGAGCTCGACACCGAGCCGCGCGTCGTCGTCGAGCCCGCGGACTTCGCCCAGGCCCTGGACGACGACCCTGCCGCGCGCGCCGCGTACGACCGCCTCTCGTTCAACCGGAAGCGCGAGCACGTGCGCGCCGTCGAGAGCGCGAAGAAGCCGGAGACACGCCAGCGGCGCATCGAGAAGGCCATCGCCTCCCTGCGCGGCTGATCCGCGGAAGTCCGACTCGAGGCAACTCCGGCCCGGGCCCGGTCTTTCCGGTGTGCTCTGCCGGTCCTGCTGCAGGCCCGGACAGTACCCGCGTCGGTACGTCGGTCGGCAGGTCGAAGATCGCCAACTGGCCACGCCCCCGGCAGACGGGTCGGACCCGCGTCGTGGCTCGCTCCCTGCCCGGGCTGCGGGGCCGTTCGGGTTCTGGTGGTCGCTTCCCGGTCGCGTCGCGCGCCGGACGTGGGCCGTCGACGTGTCTCCGGGGGCAGGCTGCTTCCGTCGCCGTGTCAGCACGGGCTCGGCACGATCGGAAGGACGAGCATGACGAGCATGCGGGGGCGCGTCGTCGCCCTGCTGGGCGCCGTGGCGGTGGTCGCCGGGAGCGCCCTGACCGATCCGTCGGCCGGGTTCGCCGCCGCGGCCGGTGTGCCCGGCGGCGGGGGCGGGATCACCGGGCAGGCGCCCTGCCCGCAGGCTCCCGAGTTCATCTGCGGGACCCTCACCGTCCCGTTCGACCACAGCGGCGCCACCCCCGGCACCCTCGGCCTCCGGGTGGCCGTCACCGGCAACACCACCGCGCCCAGGGGCGACCTGCTGTTCCTCACCGGCGGCCCCGGCCAGCCCGGTGTCCCGGCCATGGAGCGGATGGCGAGCAGGCTCGAACCCGTCCTCAAGGACTACCGCCTGGTGATGTTCGACCAGCGCGGCACCGGCCAGGGCGCCCTCCAGTGCCCCGGCCTCCAGGAGGACATGGGCTCTTCCGACCTCGCCGTGCCCCGCCGACGGTCGATCGCCGACTGCGCCGCCACCCTCGGCCCGGACGCCCGCCACTACAGCACGGCAGACACCGTCGCCGACATCGACCTGCTGCGCCGCGCTCTCGGCGCCCGGCGCCTGACCCTGGACGGCGTCTCGTACGGCAGCTTCGTCGCCGAGCGGTACGCGCTCGCCCACCCGGCGCGCGTGGCGCGGCTGGTGCTCGACTCGGTGGTGCCGCAGCAGGGCTTCGACCCTCTCGATCTGGCCGCGCTGCCCGCGACCGCCCGGGTGCTGCGGGCCGCCTGCCGGAGCACCGGCTGCACCACCGACCCGGCCGCCGACCTCGCCACCACCGTCCGGCGCTACGGCAACGGGGCGCGGATCCTCGATGCCCTCACCGGCTACGAGTTCGTCGACCCCGACTACGGCGGGGTCCCCGAGATCCTGCACGAGGCCGCCGCCGGACGGCCCGCAAAGCTCCTGGAATTCTTCGAGTTCGTCCACCAGCAGGTCAACGCCGCCCCGGCCGAGGACCTCAGCCAAGGACTGCACTCCGCCACCCTGTGCGCCGACTCCCGCTTCCCGTGGGGCACCACCGACACCCCCGTCGCGGGCCGCGCGGCGGCCTTGGAACGCACCCGCAGGCAGCTCACCGCCGAACAGACCTGGCCCTACGACCCGGCGACCGCGACCGGGCTCGGCAGCCTGCTGGTCTGCCTCCACTGGCCGCGTGAACAGGTGCCGCCGATGCCACCCGAGCACCAGAGACTGCCGGACGTACCGGTACTGCTGCTCGGCGGCGACCGGGACCTCTCCACACCGTACGAATTGATTTACGAGCAGGCCGAGTTGGCGCACAACCCGCAGATCGTGATCGTCCCGGGCGCGGCGCACTCGGTGCAGAACCGGGCCGAGAATCCGGCCGGCCGGCAGGCGGTCCACGACTTCCTACTGCGGTAGTGGGAGCCTCCGGCGGACCACGGCGTGGCCGGCGGACACCGGCCTCACGCGGCCGGTGTCCGCCGGGCGGGCTGCCGCTACAGGAGGGTGATCCGGATGTCTGCCGCGGCGATGTGCACGGCGCACATCATGCCCGGTCAACGGTCCCCTCAACGGGGCCGTTCTCCTCCCGGCGACCGCTGGCGGCACACGACGGCGACCATGCCGTCCGTGCCAACCGAAAGCCCAGGCCAGGAGGCGGCTCCGGCCTGGGCTTTCGGTGCTTCGGGCTTCGAAACTTCGGGCTTCGAACTTCGGTGCTGTCAGTCGCGGGTGGTCGCCGGGATCCGGGCGAGGACGGCCCTGGCGCGCTCGGGGTCGGACCGGAGCCAGGCCGTCAGGTGCTCCCGGACCGCCTCGGCGACGCAGGCGCGGACGGGCCCGTTGCCCAGCTGGTCGCGGGTCGCGCCCTCGAACTCGGGCCGGTCGAGCTTCACCGACACGACGGCCGTCAGACCCGCGCCGAGCCGGGTGGGGGTGAGGTCGGGGTCGGAGGGGGCGAGTATCTGCTCCTCCCGGGCGAAGGCGGTGAGCGCTGCCGCCAGGCCGTCGCGGAAGCCCAGTTCGTGAGTGCCACCGCCGATGGTGGGCCAGCTGTTGGCGTAGCTGGTGACCTGCTCGTCGCCGGAGTCGCCCCAGCACAGGGCCACCTCCACGATTCCCTCCATCCCGGAGTACTCGCGCTCGAAGCCGAGCACGTCCGAGTGGGGCGCGGCGCTCTGTTGCGCGATCCAGTCCCTTGCCCCGCCCGGGAAGCGGAAACGGACGGCCCTGGCCGTCCCGGGGTCACGGTCGTCGGTCAGGGTGATGTCCAAGTCACGGTTCAGGAAGGCAAGTTCCCTGAGGTGATCGGCCAGTGTGTCGAACGAGAACGTCACCGTCTCGAAGATCTCGGCATCGGGCCAGAAGGTGATCACGGTCCCGGTGTCGTCGGCCGGGCCGGTGCGGGCGGGCACCCCGGCCCGTACGCCGCGCTCGTACTCCAGCGTCCAGCAGGCACCGTCGCGCCGCACCTCCGCCGTCAGGCGGCTCGAGAGGGAGTTGACGACGGCCATTCCCACGCCGGCGAAACCGCCGTACAGCGAGCGCCGGCCGCCCTGCGGTCCCCCGCAGCAGAGGACCGTCAAGCAGTCCTCCAGCGTGGGGCCGTCGCTGTGGCCCGCGTGCCCGACCGGCCGGCCCCTGCCGTCGTCGGCGACGCGGACACCGCCGTCGGCGGTGAGGGTGATCCCGACCCGGCCGGCGGTGCCGTCGAGGACCTCGTTCAGTGCCGACTCGGCGACCTCGAACACCAGGCGGTGGAGCCCGCGTTCACCGACCGATCCGATGTACATCCCGGGCCGCTTCCGGACGGCGTCCAGGCCCTCCAGAATCTCGATCCTGCTGGCGTCGTACGTCTTGACCTCTTCGCTCATGATGCCCCCTCCAAGGTGTCCGACAGAGCTCCGCCAGCCTAGGAGATTTCCACGAAAACACCAGGTCAGAGCCGCTGCGGCGAGGCCGGGAACGGGCGCCTGACGGGTCGCCGGGAGCGGTCGGACGGAACGGGTCCGGGCTGCCGCGACGGGGCCGCCGCGACCCGCCGAGAGCCCTTGGAGACACCGTTCCGGGCGGCCGCGGAGCCACGAATTCAAAGAACTTTCCGAGCCGACCCAGGGCGACTGTGATGGCCGGGCGGCCCGTTCGCCCACAGGGTGGCGAACCCGGACGGTTCGACTGATCCGGACGACACCTGAGGTCCCATGACATGCGGTACGCCCAGACTCCGTTGGACAGGACACGCGCCGCCGTCGGGTCGGCGGAGAACGGCTTCGGCACCCTCGGGGCCGGGCGGGTCGGGCAGGCCGGGCTTTCCTGGCCTGCCCGGCCCCGAGCGTGTTCAGGCGGACAGGCCGGGGAGCCAGTCGCGGATCCGG